>WRJV01000330.1 GCA_009778415.1 Clostridiales bacterium
CCTGCCGTTACAGGCTTTTCGTCCCTCGTGTACCCGACTATTATTTTCTTCAAGTTCTCTTTCAGATGGTCGATGTTCTTTGAGAGGCAAAGGATCGCCATTACTTCAGAAGCCACCGTTATGTCGTACCCGTCTTCGCGAGGAACGCCGTTTGTGCGGCCGCCCAGCCCGTCCACCACGAACCTAAGCTGCCTGTCGTTCATGTCTACGCAGCGTTTCCACGTGATTTTTCGCGCGTCGACGTTAAGGGCGTTCCCTTGGTAGATGTGGTTGTCAAGCATCGCGGCAAGCAGGTTGTTTGCTGCCCCGATTGCGTGGAAGTCGCCTGTGAAATGCAGGTTTATGTCTTCCATCGGCACGACTTGGGCATACCCCCCTCCGGCTGCGCCGCCTTTAATGCCAAAGACCGGCCCAAGCGAAGGCTCCCTCAGCGCCAATATGACTTTTTTGCCAAGCCTGTGCAATGCGTCTGCCAGCCCGACGCTGGTCGTCGTCTTGCCTTCCCCGGCTGGGGTCGGCGTTATAGCCGTCACGAGAATCAGCTTGCCGTCGGGCTTGTCCTTCATCTCGTCCAAAAGGCCATAGTCCACTTTTGCCTTGTACTTGCCGTAGTGCTCCAGCTTGTCCGCTGTAAGGCCTATCTGCTCCGCAATGCTCTCGATAGGTTCCATCTGTGTGCCTTGCGCAATCTCGATGTCGCTTTTGTAACCCATTAACGAATCCTCCTTAATATTTTGATGTATTGTTAACAACAAACGTTTATAACCAAGATCAATATTCAGCCGGCATTTTAGCCAGCTCCGCCATGCAGAACACGGGGCCGTCGATGCACACGTACTGCTTTCCGATGTTGCATTTTCCACATTTTCCCACGCCGCATGTCATCCTCATTTCCAATGTCGTGTACAGCCTCTCTATCGAAAGGCCCATTTCGGTCAAGCTCGACTGCACCGCTTTTATCATAATGGGCGGTCCGCAGAGTATGGCGTGCATGTTGCTGAAATCAAGTTCCATGCCTTTGACCAGATTGTGCGGGAATCCGACTTTTTCATTCCATCCCGGCTCGGGGTTGTCGATGGCCAGGTCGATGGCAGTGTCCTTGGCGCCTCTCCATTCCCCGTATTCGTAGGCGAAAATGTGGTCCATGCTGGTCCTTGCCGCCAGCAGCATTTGGATTTTCCCGTATTTTGCCCTGTTTTGCCCGTCTAAGGCATGCAGGATGAACGGCCGGAGCGGCGCAAGGCCAAGGCCGCCTGCTACGAAGAACAGGTCGCTTCCTTCCATCGCTTCGAGGGGGAACGTGTTTCCGAAAGGCCCCCTGACCCAAACGAAGTCGCCAACGCGCAGCGAGTGTATCATATCGGTGACTTTGCCGGTCCTCTTGACGGTTATTTCGAAATATCCCTTTTCAAGGGGCGAGGAAGCGAACCCAAAGGGGCACTCCCCGATGCCCGGTACGGAGAATTCCACGAACTGGCCGGGCTGAAAAATCATCGGTGCTCCGTCCGCAGCCCTCAATTTGAACGTTTTGACGTCAAGCTCCACAGAAAACGTCTCCTGCACTATGTCAATTATCTCGGTTTTTACCGGCAGGTAGGGATTGTTCACGGCAGCACCTCCATAATGCTCTCAACTATTTTTTTGATGTTCATGCCAGCAGGGCAGCTCCTGATGCACCTGCCACAGCCGGTGCATGCGGTGTACCCGAAAATTTTGTTTATGTACAGGTACTTGTGCAGGACCCGCTGGCGGAACCTTTCTTTGACAGAGGCCCTCGGGTTGTGGCCGGAGGCGTGAAGGGTGAACTGGGGGTACATGCAGCTGTCCCAGCACCGGTAACGTTTCGTCTCGCTGAAGGTTGAAACGTCCTTAAAATCAAAGCAGTGGCACGAGGGGCATATGAACGTACACATGCCGCAGCCTTGGCAAATTTCAGTTGCCTTATCCCAATCGATGATGTCAAAAAGCTCCCTGTCTTCGATGCTTTTGTCTAGCTCCAGCTTCTTCATGCCCGTGCCTTGCGCCTTTGCGGTTCTCTTGGCCGCTTCTATGCCTTTCGTTTCATTAAATTCGGAAAGCAGCTCCCTCCCTTTGCCTGAAAGGTGTGTAACCGTGTAACCGGTGCCGCCTTCGTCTCTGCGCAGCATGATGTCGCTGAAATCGGAAAACTCCTTGTCAAATCCCCTTTCCGTGCAGAAACAGCCGGGCTTTTCGCTTGCGCAGCCCACCGCTATCAAAACGCTGTTTTCAAACCGCCTTTCAAAGAACGGGTCTTGGAATTTACCTGTCATGAGCACTGCGTGAAGCACTCGCAAGGCTTCGGCGTCGCAAGGCTTTGCGCCGAACACGACCGTTTTTTTATCGTAGGCGCTTTCTAAAACGCCCCCTTCCGAAAACGTCATCAGGTTTTCTGCCTGCGGCATGAAAGCCTCTTTTGGGGATTTGTATGAGATGTCGTCGCTTATGGCTATCTTTTCGGCATCGGTAATTTCCGCGAAGTCCAAAACCTTGCCGTTCAAGACAGGCGCATACAGCAATACGTCTTCTGCCGCCGCAAGCTCTTTTAGGATTTTGTTTAGGGTTTCCTTAGAAACAAAGCTGTTATTCATGTTTTTCACCCCCCAAAAAACCTATTTCCCGGTCGCCTGGGTCATATGCCGCCATTACGGGCTCTGTTTCAGTGTCAAACCCCGCCCGGAAGCCGTACACGTCTTCAATGAACTTTGTGGCCTCCTTTATAATGTACCGCACGTCCACTCCGGAAGCGCACACCCTTTCGCACGCGCCGCATTCCACGCACCTGCCCGCCAGATGCGATGCCCTCCCCAGATGGTACATCATCTTTGCGCCTTGCCCTGGCTCTGCCGGCTGCCAGTTCGGCACGCCCCTGTCCATGAAGCACACCGGGCAGTAGCAGCCGCAGCAGGCCTGCCTGCACGAATAGCACAGGATGCATTTGCTGATCTCCGTTTGGAACTTGGCAAAATCCCCGGGCATGCTGCTCGGTTCTTCTTTTTTGGCGCTTTCTCCGTCTGTTATGTCAGGGTTTTCTACTTTTACGTCGTAAACCGGCGGCTTTTTTACGCTGCACTCTGCGCACCAAGGGAGCTTTTCGCCGTCTGCGCCTACCATGCCATCGCAGTCCACGCCTATGATGTATACGTTCTCCCGATTGAGCTGGTTTTCTGCAATGTAGTTGACGATTCCGCGCACGTCGCAGGGCTTTGCCACGACTCCGGTTTTTCTGTCCCTCTTTTCATAAGCGTACGTGCAGAGGTTTACTACACACCGTTGGTCCCAGCAAAGAGCCTTTGCCCCCTCGGGGGTTCCGAACATGTATGGGATGCGCGCGCCGTCAATGCCGCCTTCTGCATAGCCGATTACCGTTTCAACCAAGCCTTTTTCAAGCAAATCTTTGCATATTTCCTTTATTTTTTCCCTCTGGGCATCAAAACTCATACCGCTACCTCTCTTCTCAGCTCTCGCCTGCAGGCGGGGACAGCTGCCCGTCAGCGCGAACCTGGCCAAGCTTTCCCACTTTGTCAGTAACTTCCTTTACTACTTCGGCGAACCTGCCGCCTTCCGACGCAGACACCCATGTGAAATGCACTCTGTTCGGGTCAATCCCTGCCGTTTCAAGCAGTTTCTTTAGCACGGTGAACCTGCGCCTGGCGTACATGTTTCCTGTCAGGTAGTGGCAGTCGCCGGGGTGGCAGCCCGACACCATGACGCCGTCTGCGCCTTCAGCCAGCGCTTTGATGATGTATGCAGGGTTGATCCTGCCTGAGCAGGGGACCCTTATCACCCTTATGTTGGGCGGGTACTGCATTCGCCCTGTCCCTGCTAGATCTGCGCCGGCGTAGCTGCACCAGTTGCAAAGGAACGCGATTATTTTGGGCTCCCACCCCTGTTTTGCTTCTACGTCGCCGCGAAGCAGGTATTCTATCTCGTTAATGACCTGCATGTCAGAGAACCCGCCTACGTCTATGGCTCCGCAGCGGCAGTTCGCAGCGCACGTCCCACAGCCCTTGCAGAGCACGTCGTTTAGCACGGCTTTCTTAGCCGCTTTCCCTCTTGCCTGGACTTCCTCCAACGTTATGGCTTTGTACGCGCAAACCCTCTCGCATTCGCCGCAGCCAACGCAAAGGTCCATGTCGATTGCCGCAATGGCCCCTTCTGCCTCAATGAAATCCTTTGATATGACTGTTCCTGCCCTTGCGGCAGCGGCTTTGCCCTGCACTATTGATTCCCTTAAGTTTTTGGGGTTGTGGGCAAGGCCGCACAGGTATACGCCCTCCGTGGCGAAATCAACAGGGCGCAGCTTCACGTGGGCTTCGAGGAAAAACCCTTCCTGCGTCATCGGCACCTTGAGCATCTGGGCGATGGTTTTGTTTCCCTCCCTGTCCGGCTCTATTGCGCTGGCAAGCAGCAGCAAGTCTGCCCTGTACGCCACGTCCCTTGAAAGCAGCGGGTCTATTGCGCTGACCTGAACAAAACCCTCCTTTTGAGCCACCACAGGCTTTTCGTCGTCTTCAAACCGCACGAACTGCACGCCCTTTTGCCGCGCCCGCCTGTAGAATGTCTCCGAAAGGCCGTAGGACCTAATTTCCCTGTATAACACCGTGACGTTGATGTCACTATTGTATTCTTTTATGGCTATTGCGTTTTTAATAGACTGGTTGCAGCAAACCCTGCTGCAATAGGGGTTGTTTTCGTCACGCGAGCCTGCGCAGAGTATCATCACCACGTCTTTGACTCCCGAAAGGCAGCTGTCCCCGTTTTTGAGCCTTTCCTCGAACTTGAGCTGCGTCTCCACGTTTGGGCTCTTGCCGTAGAGGTAAGCATCCGGTTTCTTTTCGGAGGCGCCAACTGCAACGACTACAACACCGTGCTCAATCATTGTTGTACACTCTGCCGGCGGGCTGCCTTCGGTGCTTACCCCGGCTGACCCCAAGGCCTCTATTCGGGTTGTAAAATTGCCCACAAAGCCGGTGATGTCCTTTATCTTTGAATTAAGGTGTACTGTGATGTTCGGGTCTTCCGCCGCGTCCCTAATGAAATCTGCGAGGTAATTGCCGACAGGCCGCCCGAACATGGTAGCGCTCAGGCTTTTGGCATTGCCGCCCAGCTCTCCCGTCTTTTCAACTATGTGAACGCTGTAGCCCATGCCCGATAGTTCAAGGGCAGAAGACAGGCCAGCCGCTCCGCCGCCTATCACAAGAGCCGCTTTGTTGACGTCAAGCTTTTTCTTTGAAAGCTGTTTTGCGTAAACGGCTTTCCCCACCGCCATCCTGACAAGCTCCTTGGCTTTGAACGTAGCGGCATTGGCATCTTCCATATGGACCCAGGAGCACTGGTCCCTGATGTTGGCCATCGTGAGCAGGTAGGGGTTCAGCCCTGCCTTTTGCAGGACGCCTTGAAACAGCGGCTCGTGTGTTCTGGGCGTACAGGAAGCCACCACTATCCGGTTCAGGCCGTATTCCTTTATCTTGTCGATTATCACCGTCTGGAAATCCACCGAACAGGTGTAGAGCCCTTCCCCCGCAAACGTCACGAATGGCAAGGACTTCGCGTATTCGACGACTTCGCCCACCGAAAGGTACCCCCCGATGTTCACGCCGCAGCTGCATACGAACACTCCTGCTCTGATGGGTTCTTTTGACACGTCGCGCACCTGCGCCATTGGCTCTTCTGTAAAAAACGCCGGGTAGCTCTTGAAAAGGTCCACCTCTGTTTTGCTTGCAGCTTTTGCAGCAGCCGCCGCAGCTGCACTGGCCTCTATTACGGTTTCGGGGATGTCTTTTGGCCCTGTTGCGGCACCGCACGCCATTATGCCTTCCCGGGACGACTCCGGGGCTGACATTTCGCCTGTCCAAATGAAACCGTACCTGTCGGTCTTGACCTTTAGCCTGCTGCACAGCTTGATGTTTTCTTCCTTTGGCACTATGCCCACTGACAGCACTACCATGTCGTATTCCGACTTGTGTACGTTGCCGCCAGTGTCCGCATGCTTTAGCAGGATGTTCCCTGTCGCCTCGTCCCTGTCTGTTTCGGCTACCCTGCTTCGTATAAAATTAATCCCGTACTTGGCTTTGGCTGAATCGACGTACTTGTCGAAATCCTTGCCGTAAGCCCTCATGTCCATGTAGTAGATGTCTACGCCTTCTGCTTCTGGCAAATGCTCTTTCGTTATTTCGGCTTCTTTCACTGCGTACATGCAGCAGACGGCCGAACAGTAATCGGCGCTGCACTGGTGGTCCCTTGAACCTACGCACTGGATGAACGCAAGCCTTTTGGGGGGCTTTCCGTCCGACGGCCTCTGCACGTGCCCGGCAAAGGGGCCTGACGCAGACAGTATCCTCTCGTATTCGAGGCTTGTCACGACGTCCGCGTACTTCGAATAGCCCAATTCGGCAGGTATTTCCGAAGACACGTCGTAGCCCGGCGCAAGCACGACTGCGCTGACAGGTATTTCGAAAACCTCTTCTTCCTGGTCGTAGCAAACGGCTTTTGAGCGGCAGGCTTTTTCGCACAGCTTGCAGTGGCGGCAAGCAGAATTGTCAATTACCGCCTTGTTTGGGACAGCCTGAGCGTATGGCTTGTACACGGCTTTCCTTTTTCCTATCCCCATGTCGAATTCGCTTTTAACCGAGACGGGGCAGACGCTTGAGCAGTCGCCGCAGCCTGTGCATTTTTCTTCGTCGATGTAGCGCGGCCTTTTTCTCACCACCGCTGTAAAATTTGGCGCTTCCCCTCTTACTTCCTCAAGGTCGCTCAACGTAAAAGTCTTCACCAGCGGATGGTTGTAGCAATCTGTTACCTTTGGTGCTAGTATGCAAGCCGAGCAGTCGTTGGTCGGAAAGGTCTTGTCAAGCTGAGCCATCCTGCCCCCGATGCTCGGGGAGCTTTCTAACAAGAACACCGGTATCCCCATCTCCGCAAGGTCGGCGGCCGCCTGTATGCCAGCAATCCCCCCGCCTACTACCATTACCGGTTTTTTCATTTGCTTCTCTCCTCGATCAATGCGTTTACTTTTTCAAGCCTCTGCACTCTGGCGTCGTAGTCGGCTTTTTCGACAGCGGCTGCAAAGCTTTCGTCAAATATGGCCTCCTTTACCGCAATCTGGCGCAGTGCCCTTACCACATCCGCAAAGCGGACGTCTTGGGGGCAGTGGGAAACGCAGGTGTGGCACTGGTAGCATTTCCAAATTTCGCTAGAATTTAAAAGCTCGTCCCTCATACCGAGCAGTATCTTGCGCATGATGTTCCTAGGGTTGTAGCCCGGCTCGATCTCGCTTATCGGGCACCCCGCTGTGCAGGTTCCGCACAGGAAGCAGTTCAGCACACGCTCGCCGCCCGGCTGCGAAGCCACCTCTTTTTTAAAACTCTGTTCAAAATTTTCAATCTGGCTCATTTTTCGCCTCTCCTTATTCTATGACTGGCCTCGGCAGGAATCCGGATTTTTCAACGAGAGTCGGCACTATGCTCTCCCACCCGATGGCCATTATGTGTATGCCGCTGACCCCTTCGACTTTGCGAAGCTGCGCAATCAGGTCCAGCGCTATGCTCACGCCCTCGCTGTCGTAGTTCCCCTGCCCTGCAGCCCTCATCCTCTCGACAAGCGCGTCGGGGACGAGCATGCCGGGCACGAGTTGGGTCATTTCTATCGATTTGAGCGACTTGTTGACCACGATGCCGGCTATTATGTACGCTTGCTTGTGAAGGCCCAGGCTCCTGACTTTCTCCATCCATTCCTCAAACTTTGCAACGTCGTAAATGGCCTGCGTCTGGACGAACTGGGCGCCGGCCTTTATCTTTTTCCGAAGCCTGATCAGCTGGAGTTCCTCGGGGTCTGCAAAGGGGTTGACCGTGGCGCCGAGGAAGAACTCAGCAGGGAACTTGCATTTGCTGCCCCCCATGAATACCCCTTCCTCTTTCATCCTCTTCAAGGAGCCTAACAGCTGGATCGAGTCCACGTCGTACACGTTTTTCGACTGGGGATGGTTCCCGAAACACTGGTGGTCCCCTGAAAGCACCAGCAGGTTTCTGAGGCCCAGCGCGTACGCCCCCAAAAGATCGCTCTGTATAGCTATCCTGTTCCTGTCCCTGCACGTCATCTGCACTACAGGCTCGACTCCGTTTACGCTCGCTAGGTACGAAGCTGCTATGCTGGACATCCTCACGACGGCTGTCTGGTTGTCAGTAACGTTTGCCGAGTCGATTATGCCTTTGAGCTCGCTTGCCTTCTTTATTACGAAGTTCGCGTCGGCGCTCATCGGAGGCCCTATTTCAGCTGACACCGAAAACGCGCCTGATTCAAGTATTTTCTGCAAATTGCCTTTATCGCCGGGCATAACCTCACCTCACATCTTCGCGGACTACGGACCTTGGCCCGCCGTCCCTGCTGGTCCGCCAATCCCTGATCTCGTTTATTTCAAGCAGCTCGTCCAGCCTGCCGAGCCGTTTCATCCTGTCGTAAATCAACTGCCACGCGCAGTCCGTGTCCGGGTCTATCTCGCATTTGCCTGAAGACGAACCGCCGCAAGGGCCGTTGAAATTGCTCTTTGAGCACCTTGTCACAGGGCATACGCCGCCTGTTTTCGCAAGCATGCAGTTTCCGCAGCCTTGGCACATTTCAGTCCAGTAGCCTATATCCCTGTTGACGCCAATGAATTCGGTGTTGAGCCCGGGAAGCACCACTTTGTCGGGGAATTTCTCTGCCAAAAACTGCACTCCGGCCCCGCACCCCAAGGACAGTATGCACTCTGCGCTGCCCAACGCCTCCTCGTTTTCGTCGAGGAACTCCATGTCGCACTGCCTTGTGGGGCATGTGACGGATGTCTTTAGGCATCCGCCCCTTGATTTTGCCTCGATTTCGAGGGCGTCCGCCAGCCTTATAGCCTCTTTTTCCCCTCCTGACATGCATACGGTGACGCATGTGCCGCATGCCGCAACGACTGCGGATTTGAAGCCTTCAAGGGAACTTATTATCTCATCTATGCTTTTCTGTTCAGCAATTATCATTCAGCACCTCCAAAATTTCGTCCCTTGCAGCATTTGGCATGGCATGGGACGTCTTGATGCAGTAGGCCCGCTTCTTGTCAACGCCAGCTTTTTCAAGCATCGCCGAAAGGCGCTGGGCTTGTTTGCATGCGCTCTTGTTCCCGGTAAAATGCCTGCAAGCGTCGTCCATGCAGACGAGGGCCACCACTTTCCCGTAAGACCGCAGGGCGGCGGACATCTGCTCAAACCCTATCCTGCCGCCGCAGGGCACGGTTTCGCAATCTATCTTTGCCGCCAGCTCGCCGAGCCCCGGCAGTATCTCCCGCAAGGCGATTTCCCCGGAATTCTCGCAGCAGAACATCTTGACCTTGCCCGATTTGCCCTGTAAGCTTGCGGCTGCAAATTCGTCGCCGGACATCGCGATCGCGTTGCCCGGGCATACGGCCGCGCAGGCGCCGCAGCCCTCGCATGCGCTTTCCATGTTTTGCATCACCCGGTTCTCATCGTCGGGTGCCATTGCCCCATGGGGGCAGGCGCGGTAGCAGGTATAGCAGAAAGCGCATTTGTCGCCGTCCACGGTCGCGTGGTTTTTGTCTTCGCCGGCTTCCTTTGCGACAGCCCCTGCTGTGGAAACTATGAATTCCAAGGTTTCCTGCAGCCAGCTTTCGGAATTGTCTGGGTTTATGTAGTACACGCCTTTCCTGCCCGTAAGCGCAGGGGCCAAGAAATACCTGCTTTCGTTGACATAGCCCGCCTCGTCTGCTTTGAGCCGCAGCTTTTTGGCGAGCATTGAAAACTTTTCCGACACCCCGTGCCCGCTGTCCGTGGCTATGAACTGGGTTTTCAGGTTGACGTCTTGCACCCCGTCGGAAACTTCGATGTCGAAGCTTTCGGCGCCTTCATCGTAGGATATCGCCAGTTTTTCGTATTTTATGAATGTAACGCCGGCGTTCCTGGCTTTTAAGTAAAGCTCCTCGCTGCCGCTTGCCGCAGTCCTCATGAACCTGAACAAAAAGACTGTACTTGCTTTTTTCGACGCAAGCACGAGCGCTTCCTCAAGGGCCCTGGCCGTTGAAGCCGGCGGCGACTCGTTGAAATAATCCAGCAGTATGACCACCGGGCTTTTTGCCTTGAAAGCCCACGCCCCCTCCATGGCAGCTGCGTCAAAGATGGATGCCGGCATGCCGCCTCCCATGTCTGGCATAGGCTTCCTGTCCGGTTCTGTTACAATTACAAGCGCTGCCTCAACCTCGCCTGTGCCGGTTTTGGCTTTAAACTCCCCAGCTTCTCCCGAAAAAGACTTTATTTCGCCTATGTCGGAAATCACCGCAGCGGAATGCCCTTGCGCTGTCAGGCATTTCTCTATTTCTCCGTTTATTCCGTTTTGGCCTAAAATCAATACGTTCATATCTTCCTCCACCGGGCAAGCACTTCGCTTGCAACTGCGACAGAGTCAGCCCAGGTTTCCTCTATCTTCATCGGCCGCTTTGCGCAGCCTGAAACGAAAACCCCTGAATCCCAACTGTCTCCCGCGATTTTCAAAAACCCGTCTTTGTCTTGGCCGAGCCTGCACAGCTCGGCTGTCATCTCAGCGTCGTCTGGCGGGTGTATGCCGTCAGAAAGCACGACAATGTCAAATTCGCGCCTGCACAGCCCTCCGCTTGCCATGTCTTCGTATTCGACGGTGGCCGGCGACTCGGCAGTTATTTTTAGCGGCCTGCTTTTGATGAACTCAATGCCCAGCTCCTCCAAGCTAGCGAAATAGTCGCCGCTTGCAACCGCCTGAAGCTCCATGTAGAAAAACGTTATCCTGCATTCCGGGTAAATCTGCCTTATCACCTTGGCCGCCCGCGTGGAATAGGAGCAGCACACCCTTGAGCAGTTCATCGCCCCTTCTTTTTTGTCGCGGGAGCCCACGCACTGTATGAAGCATACGCTCTGAGGCGCCTTGTCAAAGAGCGACTCTTTGCTCCTTCCCTTCATGAGCGCCTCAAGCTCAAGCCCCCTGACAATGCCCAGCTTTCCGTCGATCTGCAGGTGGCCGCTGGACGCAGGGGATTCTTCAAACCCCGTCGCAACGACGATGGACGAAAGGCTGTTTACGTACCGTATCCCCTCCGGGGTTTTGAGCGCAGCAGAATAATCCCCCGGCCCGCCAGTCACGTCCACAAGCTTTGCGTTGCAGATTATGTCTATGTTTGAATTTTTCTCGGCCTTTTCAAAGAGCCCGCCCACAAGGCACACACCGCAGTTGTTGCACTTGTCTGTCGCCTTGCACCCATAGCTCCTGACCTTGCCGCCAGCCTGCCCGGTTTTCTCCGCGACCGTGACCTTCGCGCCGCCGGCTGCCAATTCGCACGCAACGGTACACCCGGACAATCCTCCGCCAATCACAAGCACTTGTAACATATCCTTCTCCTCGAACATATAAATTAACGCGGGCAGCCGCCCAAAGCAAACGCCGGGGCTGCCAAAACCGCCTCTTTCTCCATAATAAATAATATCCGAATTTGGCATTTTTTTTTATTATTTCTTACGGTTGTTTTAGTATAATTTTAAGTTTTTTCAGGGAATGTTTTGCTTCACCGCACAGTTTCCATCATGTTTTGTGATTATTTTATCATTTTTTGGAACGCTCACTTTGGCGGCTTAAACGCAGCTAGCGGAACTAGCGGAACTAACTCGTGCAATGTTGTTCCGGTGGCCTTTTTGGTGTGCCTTATTTGCCGTTTTTATAGGTTTAAGGCGCCTCAAATATTTCGACGATTTCCCATTTCCCATTTTCTTTATGAATTTTCCATTTTGTTGGGATGCGACCGCTACCATCAAATTGCTTTCCGCTTGACTCAAAGGCTTTATTTGAATAAATAGCCCAAATATACCCGTCCTTAAAATTGTGAATGGTAAAATACCGAATCAGTGAAACTTCAGTCTCTCCGATGTCAGTTTCTTGTGCGGACAATGAACACTGTTTCATTGCCAATAACTTTGACCAGGGTTGATACTGCTGAGGGTTTGTATGACCCGCGTATTCAATCATACCATTATTTATAGAGGTAACCGCCCAGCATCGCCTGGTACGCCGAGTCGATGTTGCTCTGCGCTTGCGACGAGCTCGAACTGCTGCGCATGCCCGGTCGGGTCCCAGTACTTGATTGGGTTTCCCGTACAGTACGTGTACAAATTCAAGCTCAGCGGGTCCACCGTGCTGCCCCAGCTGTTGTAGGCGTTTGTTTAAGGGACTCACATGCAGAATCCGTGTAAGTGGCTATTTTCAAGGGTTTCCGACGATATGATTTTACAACGCACAACCAGAAACCAATCAGGATACGGATTCTAGCCCAAACCACAGCGGAAACAGAATCAACCGAACTGTGTTCATATTCAATTGTCAAGGAACTGCAATCCTAATCATGACAAGTGAATTATAACATGAATTTGGTAATGAAATCCAGTTTTTTCACTTGTTCCTGCTGAGGACAAGCGGAAGCGGACAGCATGAACACTCAATCTGTGCAAATATTCCATCTGCTGATGGATTACGCTGACGGCCTTATAAGGGAGCTTCCTTTTTCCGGGGTAGAGCTTGTGGAGTTTGGGTTTTGCCCTGATTGGCTTGGCATCAATCCACGCTGGGAACAGGTGGATTGGGACAAGGAGCCGTTTTTCCTGAAAGGCGATTGGAACCTCCCCGAAGTGTTCCGTTTTCCGGCAATGTCGGCAACATAGCAACAAATAATTGAAAGCGAGGAAGTATATATGCCTGCTAAATTTAGAAATTACAATTCTAATCCTCTATTCGGCGAGGATTACCATGCGCTCAGAAACTTTTTGATAAAGTTGGACCGCTAAAACTATCATTTTGGCCGTTGGGACTGGATGATAACGCATGGTTATCTCGACAAAAGCGGCTTGCCCCATATTGGTCTTTGGGAAGAAAATGGCGAAATTGTAGCGGTTGCTACTTATGATTGCGGTCTTGGTAAAGCGTTTCTTTTGATTTCGGAAAGCCATCGCCATTTGGGAGAAGAAATGCTCTTGTATGCAAAGGACGCACTTGCTAAGGATGGAAAATCCACTATGCTTTACCTGAAGGTTTTACGATTACCAGCATGACGGACACCTACGACCTGTACAAATATGGGCAAGCACTTTAAAAATCGCCGTTGTCGCGCCGAATGGAGATTTTGTGTCGTACTGTGGAATGTGGCAGGACAGCGCATCACAAAGCGCATTGGTCGAGCCTGTCGCAACAGACCCGGCCTACCGCAAAATAGGGCTTGGCAAAGCGGCGGTACTGGAAGCGGTACGCCGCTGCGGAACACTCGGAGCAAAAATAACAAATGGGGGAATAAGTTATGACCACATCAACCGATATATCCCGGCGTTTTTGAATCTACCGCAAAAGGCAGACGGCGTTCATGTCACACATGATGCGCCGATTTCCTATACTTACCCGAACCATGAATCCGTGATAAAAAACCTCATTCGCGTCGCAGGCAAAAAAATCTGTATCAGCGTTTACAGCCGTCTTGCGTGGGCGTGGGCATGGGCAAAGATAACCTTGTGGCAATCGCGGACATATAGGTGGAAGGTTCTTCATTCTCCATATCGGCGGGCGTTTTGCGTCTGCCGATATAACGGTTATGGTTTCAATTTTGTATCTTGCTGTTTGTTTGTGAATGTGGTATCATTAAGTGCAAGCGGGCATTGCTTTGACGGAACTCAAATACAAATTTACCTATGACACGCTGTTCAAATTACTGTTTGTGAAATATCCCGAATTACTCAAACGGCTTGTCGCGGCGATTCTCGGCATAGCGATTGACAGCATATCGGAGTTTTTAATCACGAATACGGAAATACCGCCCGAAGTAATAGGCGATAAGTTTTGCAAACTCGACATTAGCATGATTGTCAACGGACAGAGGGTAAATCTTGAGGTTCAAGTCGAGAATGAAAAAGACTACCGCGAACGCTCCCTGTACCATTGGGCAAGGGTATACTCGTCCGCTCTCAAAGTTGGCAGTCCGTATTCATCGCTCCCGCGTGTAATCATCATCAGCATTGTGGATTTCCTGATGTTCAACTGCCCGGAATACCGTTCGGAGTTTGGTGCGTTTGAAATAAACCGCCATGAATTGCTGTCGGATAAATTGTCAATGCTATATTTTGAAGTGCGAAAACTCCCAAAAGAGATTGATAAAGAGAATGAATTGGAACTTATGCTGTCGCTGTTCCGCGCGAAAACGGAAGAAGATTTGAAACAGCTTGAAGCATTGGAGGTGGCTGTCGTGACACAGGCAATCAGCGCGTATCGTGAAGTAGTGGTGTCCCCTGAATTTCGTGAACTGGAACGTCTGCGGGCAGAAGCGCGTAGTAATGAAGCGTCTGCGTTGAATCATGCGCGGTCGCAACGGGATATTGAAATTGCAAAAAGGCTTTTGAACGCTGGCGATACCGTAGACAAAATTATTACCATTACCGATTTGACCCGCGCAGAAGTAGAAGGACTACGGGACGCTGAATAAAATCAGCGTCCCGTTCCATATCGCGCCTATAAATCCAAATCATGCGCCCTTGCCTGCGTCCGCTCTAACGGTGCTTCGCGCATAATGTTCTCCGCGCCGCGCATGATTGACATGATGAGCCATATCGCGGACGGGAAAGACTTTGCCGAAACGGTACAGACGGACACGGTCGCAAGATATAGACAGATAATTACAAGACAGGCAGGGGAAAATACAACATTTTTCTCCTGCCTGTTAGCTTTTGCCATGCAATCAAATAGCCTTTCTTGCCAGAATTAGTTTATTCAATGAATAGATTACAACCGCGAGTATCAGGCAAGCGGCTATTTGCACAAAAGCGTTTGAGTTGAAAATAATGAGGTTGAAGAACCATACCAATGACGCTCTTAATGGCGCGATAGGCGTAAATACGCTGATAACAGCGATAATCAATATATCCGCAACCCAACCGTACCATTTATCCTGTGCGGAAATAAGCGTATGCACGAAAGCCGCAAACAAGAATAAAAATGCGAACATTTGAAAGAAAGCGATTACTGCTCCGTTATCAATCCAACCGAACCAATATAAAACGTCAAGCGTCCCGCCATTGTATAATACCGATACCATAAACTTGTCATAAGTTAAATATAGAACGACGCAAACTAACGACACGGCGGCTGTCATAATGGCATAAGCCAACGCACAGCCGTTAAAAAAGTCTGCACGTTTCCCGCCGAGATTCATCATCTTGCGGAAATTTCCGGGAATAAAAGCCGCACTTAAAATGATAAGCAGGATAAAATAATTACCAAAACTTACATTCATATTCCCTTCGATTCCGCGATAACTGCTTCCGTTCGCACTGCCTAACATAAGCATGATTATATCCTGTATCAGTGTGACACCTAAAACAATAGCCGTAAGAATACAGGCTAATTTCATGTTGCGATAATTGGTTTTCGCAACCACAAGTGATTTATTAAACATTGCCTTTACCTCCTACCATGTTAATAAAGAAATCCTGTAAACTCATGCGGTCAATCGTAACGCCGTCGGGCGGAGTGATTCTTTCTCCGTAGATATGTGCCGCCATTACACTCCCCATTGTCGTTTTACCAATGCAATTTAATCCATCAAGTAATGGCGTAATCGCACTTAACGAACCTGACAATGTGTAGGCTTTTTCGTCCAAATCATCAATCCCCGTTTCTATAAGCATTTTTCCGTTGTTAATGATGATAAGCCGTTCGGTTATTTTTGCAATATCGTCAATCAGATGTGTTGACACAATAATGACGCGCGGGTGAGCCTGATAACTTTCAAGCAACAGGGTGTTGAACTGGTCGCGCATGATGGCGTCGAATCCCAATGTCGGTTCATCAAGTAATATTACTTTTGAATTATTTGACAAGGAAATAATCGTCGTTAGCATTGTTTTCATTCCGAAAGACAGCTGCTTAAATTTTTTACGAGGGTTCAACTCAAAGCGTTCGGTCATTTCTCTTGCAAAATCGCGGTCAAAATCATCTTGAAGCGCGGCGGCTGTATCTATTAAATCAGATACTCTCATATTGAATTGTACCGAGCCGCTATCTATAAAATTAACGCACTCCGGCATTCGGCTTGTCGATACAGTTTTACCGTCTACGATAATTTTACCCTTAGTGACGGCGATATGTCCCGCAATCAGTTTCATCAACGTGGTTTTACCCGCTCCGTTCCTTCCGAGCAGACAATAAATGCCTTGTTCGGGGATTTTAAGTGATATACGGTCAATAGCCGTTGTACTGCCGTATTTTTTTATCACGTCTGTAAATTCAATCATGGCTGTTTGCTCCTTTTTTCTTTATTACGCTGACTAACTCGTTCACGGAAATACCAAGTGTCTTAGCTTCCGTGAGTAGCGCGTCAATGGTTTGATTTAGAAAAACATCTTTGCGCCGGACTGTGATTTTTTCTCGCGCTCCTTCTGCGACACACATTCCAATCCCCCGTTTTTTATACAGGATACCCGCATCGGTCATTTTGGTAATCGCCCTGACTGCCGTTGTCGGGTTGACAGAATAAACCTTTGAAATCTGTGTTGTAGAAATAATCAAATCGTCAGTTTTGTAAACGCCTGTAATAATATCGCTTTCAATCATTTCAATAATTTGCTGAAAGATTGGTTGGCTGTCGTTCAAGCCCATCACCTCGCTTTCTTATGTCGTTATGTAGTTAATGACATATCTCACTAACAGTATAAGTAAAAGCCATTGACTTGTCAATAGCTTTAGAAAAATTTATTTGTAAACATTGTGAAAACGGCGCGTAAATGCCCTCAGAACGCGCAAAACAGCAATTCAATGGGTAAAGGCATATTATCCCTACCCTCACACTTCAGTGCCGTAAAAAATATCATATTGGGTTTTGTTTTTCAGTTTTTTTCTTCTTTCATATATGGCAATATCGAGTGCAACTTCATCTAGCAAAAATACGGAGGTAAAAAGATGGCATTTTTCACAAGCTCAGTGGACACACTGCAAATACTCGTTATCGCCCTCGGCGCGGGGCTCGATGTCTGAGGCAGTCGTACCCCCATTGCGGGGATAATGCTGATTAAAATGGATTGACAAGGCATGAAAGCCAGATGCCGCACTATACTAACCGCACATCCCCATCACAATAGCAATACCTGCACAACTTGTGCTTCGTACTGTAAACCTCTTTGCATGCGGGGCAAATTCTTACCGCTTTTTGACCGCGCTGTGCGATTTCACCGTACAGAAATTCTTCGAAGTCCTTTCCGCCACATTTGAGGCATATGTCATGTTTCTCTCCATATACCTCTTTGCACCTCTTGCATAATTTGACCTTTATCTTCATCTCGCCAATTCTGCTTATCGGCAACCATTTGGCAATGACAGTAACATCTTTGGATGGCATTGTAAGTGTTGCATTAGCATTGTGAGCGTTGTGGATAGTCACGTCGGGCTCTGCCGCTTCCCAGTTGGAAAATATGTATCCTTTACGTATGCCTGCCGATATGGCAGCTACGGCACCTTGTTTATATCTGCCGGAGCCGTTTGTTGGCAAGTAATCAGTATCAGTATCAAAAAATATCTTCTGCATCATTGTCAACTCACGTACCACATGGCTGTCTTTTACAGCGAGCCTGTAGTAACCTTTTAGGACTTCAAATTCACGCTCATTTGCCTGATACTCATCATATTCGTAATCCAATTTCAGGTTTCTTTTTTCGCGCATTTCGTAATGCAAAAACGTGCCACAATGCTGGCATTGTTCATATTCACTGCTGTGCAAAGATTTGCATTTCGCACAGACTTTCACCTTTATCATTCTGCTTTCTGTTTTTTCCGCTACAAATTTTTGTAAATCTGATGAGCCGCATTGCGAACATACTTTATGGTTCTCGCTATGCTTTTTGTTGCAATAAGGGCATATTCTCAGCATTTCATATTCATTATCATCCGCAGCGTCGCTTCCGTT
>WRJV01000331.1 GCA_009778415.1 Clostridiales bacterium
TTCGCAAGGCCCTTCTCTCTGAGCAGCTCCACAGCCTTTTCCATTTCTCCGTCGGTTTCGACCAACACATTCTTGCAATCCATCATTCCTGCGCCTGTCATTTCGCGCAGTTCTTTTACCTGTTGCGCGGTAATAGCCATTTGCGTTACCTCCATATATCACATGTTACATTATACAAATTATTCTTCTGTTTCGTTCTCGGCGTTCTCAGCGCCTTCAGTGTCGTCAGCTTCGTCAGCGCTTTCAGCTTCTTCTGCTCCAATTGCAGCGTCGGCATCGCCTGCGGCATCTGACTCACCTGCAGCATCCGGTTCCTCAACAGTTCTGGCTGCTTCCTCTTCCGCTGAAGCCTCTGTGTCCTTCGCAGCTTCTGTTTCTTCAGGGCTTGCGTCAGCCGCTGGCCTGTAAGGCTCTTCTGCCGTTTCTTCGTCTCTTCGTGCTTCCGAATCTTCCGGCTCGTCGTCATAAAAGCTCTCGCCCTGGTTCGCCTCTATGACAGCGTCCGCCATTCTGCCTGCGATCAGCTTGACCGCCCTGATTGCGTCGTCGTTGGCTGGTATGACGTAGTCAACGTCGTCAGGGTCGCAGTTTGTATCTACGATGCCTATTATCGGGATTCCCAGTATCCTCGCCTCTTTTACGGCAATTCTCTCCTTCTTGGGGTCGACGACAAACACCGCGCCCGGCATCCCTTTCATTTCCTTGATCCCTCCGAGGAATTTCTCCAGCCTGTCCAATTCAAGCTTCAGTTTGATTACCTCTTTCTTGGAAAGCTTCTCAAATGTCCCGTTGACTTCCATCTCCCTGATGTCGTACAGCCTTTTGATCCTGCCCGATATCGTCTTGTAGTTCGTGAGCATGCCCCCCAGCCATCGTTCGTTGACGTAGTACATGCCGCACCTTCTGGCTTCGTCGACAATCGCCGCTTTCGCCTGCTTTTTCGTTCCTACGAAAAGGATTGGCCTCCCTGTGTCCGCAACCTCCTTCATGAACGAGTACGCTTCTTCGATTTTCCTCACCGTCTTTTGAAGGTCGATGATGTAAATCCCGTTTCTTTCGGTAAAGATATACGGAGCCATCTTGGGGTTCCATCTTCTGGTCTGGTGCCCGAAATGCACACCTGCTTCAAGCAATTGTTTCATTGAAATAACTGACATCTTTTCCCTCCTGTGGTTTTTGACCTCCACCGCGCCTCTCGTGAAAAAACCTCTTTCAAGGCACCTCTTTCATCCGGTGCGGTGTGTGAATTTTATTGGTGGTTTCAAAAAATGCCGAAACCACTAAATAGTATACTACATAATTTGTGCTGATGCAAGCAAAATATTATTCGATGTTCTGTATCTGCTCCCTTATCTTCTCAATCTCGCTTTTGATCTCAAGCATCATGTTCGTTATGTCCAAATTGTTGGCTTTTGCGCCTATCGTGTTCGCCTCCCGGTTCATCTCCTGCGCTAGGAAATCCAGCTTTTTCCCGTCAGGCTGGTTGCTCTTCTTAATAGTGAATTCCAGCTGCCCCACATGGCTTTTCAGCCTTACGAGTTCTTCCGTGATGTTGCTCTTGTCCGCATAGATCGCAGCTTCGGCGGCTATCCTGTCTTCGGGGACTGTTATGCTGTTTTCAGTCAGCTCTTTGATCCTCTCCTTCAGTTTTCCATAGTACATGGTGTACACTTCCGGCGCCAGTGCCTCAATTTTCCAGACAAGGCCTTTGATCAGCTTCCCCCTCGCAAGAATGTCCTCTGCGAGTTTCTCTCCTTCGGCGACCCGCATTATGTCAAGGTTCTCAACCGCAAGCCTTGCCCCCGCTTCAAGCGCGCTGCATATTTCTTCCTCGCCCGCGACGTCGGGCATCATTTTCATCACGTCGGGAAGCGACGCCAAAAGCTCAAGGCTCACTTCCCCGGCAAGCGAAAACCTGCTCTTGAGCTCCGTCAGGTTCTCGTAGTACTGCCTTGCAGCCATCTCGTTGAGCTTGATGTCTATGTCATCCTCTGTTATGTGCTCTACGACGATGGAAACCTCTACCTTCCCGCGCTTCGCAATAACCTTCACTACGTTTTTCACTCTCTCCTCTGCAAAAGAATACCGCCTCGGCATCCTGATGCTAATGTCGGCGTACCTGTGGTTGACCGCCTTGACCTCGCAGACCACTCGCCGTTTCCCGTCGCTGTGCTCGCCCCTGCCAAATCCCGTCATGCTTTTTACCATCGTATTTCCCCTCTTTTCATTTACAATATTCATTTCTGGCTGTACAATGGTTATTATACATCATTTTGGAGGAAAAAAAAATGGCTTTCGACGGAATAATCGTCTCCGCTGTGGCAAGGGAGATGTCGAACTTGTTGATAGGCGGAAAAATCGAGAAAATTCACCAGCCTGAAGCGGACGAGCTGGTTTTTCACATACGCGCGCAAACAGGCAGCTGCAAGCTGTACGCCTCGTCGGGGAGCAGCCACGCGCGCTTCCACATGCTCACAAAAACCCCGGAAAACAGAAAGGTGCCCTTCGCATTCTGCATGCTCCTGCGGAAGCACCTGGCCGGAGGCAGGATAACCGGGATAGCGCAGAAGGATTCTGAGCGGGTCCTCGAAATAAGCATTGACACGCTGAATGAGCTGGGGTTTTCCGTGAACAAAACGCTGATAATCGAGATAATGGGGAAGCACAGCAACATAATCCTGATCGACGCGGAAACTCAAAGAATAATCGACAGCATCAAACGGGTTTCGCTTGACGAGAGCCGTGTGAGGCAGGTGCTTCCCGGCATGGAGTACAGCTACCCGCCCGGGCAAGGCAAGGTCCCGTTTGCGAGCATTACGCTGGACGAAGTAGCCGCCCTGTGCGACTGCGCCCCCCACGCCTTGTCGAAAAGCCTGCTCCAGGGCGTGCAGGGCATAAGCCCCGGCATGGCGAACCGCCTTGCGGCTTCCTGCGAGCCCGGCGGCTCTGCGGGCGAAAGCGTTTTCGCCGAACTCCAGTCCATGCGAAAGGCCCTCGAATCAGGCGCTGTTACGCCTGCCGTTTACATGGACGACGACGGCACGCCTGTCGATTTCCATGTCTTCCCGATACCCGATTTCGAGGGCACGTGCGACAAGCTCGAATTCGGCTCAGTCAGCGAGTGCGTCGAGCATTTCTACTTAAACAAAACCGGCTTGAACCGGCTCAGGCAAAAGTCGGCGGACCTGGACAGGGCCGTCAGGAGCAGCCTCGACAAGATGTACCTCAAGAAGCAGAGGCTTTCAGAGGACATCCTCGCCGCAGAGAAGGCTGACTTGTACAGGCTTTACGGGGAACTTCTGACGGCAAACCTGCATTCCATTTCGCCCGGCGGCAGCGAAGCCCGGCTCGTCAACTACTATGACGGGCAGGAAATTGCAATCCCCATGGACAAGCGCCTCTCCCCCTCCAAAAACGCCCAGGGCTACTTCAAGCGGTACAGCAAGTCAAAGACAGCCGTAAAGGAGAAAAGCATACGGCTGCGCGAAAACGATTCAGACATCGAATACCTCGAATCCTTTGGCGCATTTATCGAAAACGCCTCGTCAGTGGAGGAAATCGAAGCTCTAAGGAACGAGCTCACGGAGGAGGGGTACCTGCGCAGGCGCAGGGCTCAAGGGAAACAACCCAAAGCAAAACCCGCGCCTTTGGCGTTCCAAACGGCGAGCGGGTTCAAAGTCATGGCGGGCAGGAACAACAGGGAAAACGACGAGCTCACTTTCAAGGCGGCGTCGCGCACCGACGTCTGGTTCCACGCGAAGGGCTACCCTGGCTCGCACGTGATACTTTTCACCGAAGGGCAGGAGCCGGCTGGGGCAGACGTGCTTGAAGCCGCCGCCATCGCCGCTTACCACAGCAAAGGCAGGCAGTCAGAAAACGTGCCCGTCGACTACACGCAGGCCAGGTACGTCAAGAAGCCTGCCGGCGCAAAGCCTGGCATGGTGATTTTCACCAACCACGCCACCGTCTACGTCAACCCGAAACCTCCGGCAGGCCCAGGAGCCACCCAATAACGGCTTCTATCACTTCCTTGCCGTCTTTTTCAAGGTTGCCGTTGTGTATTTCGTGGAACAAGCCGTCCCATTCGATGTAAGTGCAATTGCCCCCTTCGAGGGCTGCGAGCCTTCTTGTGCTGTTGATGTCGCATATTTTGTCCCCTGTGCCGTGCATGATCAGCAACGGCTTGCCAAGGCCCCCGCCGTTCCCTTTCAGCGAGCCGCCCAAAAGCGCCTTACCTGTGTCGACGCAGTCTACAGCCGTTCCCGCGCTTATGCGCCTGTGGGTGAGCTCTGCCCTTTTTTCGGCTTTGATGACATCCGGGTTGCCTAGGTCTTCCGGCTTTATGCCTGAATTTAGCGCAAAGTCCGGTTTTACCTTGGACAAGACTTTTGCCGTTAAGTACAGCGGCAGGGGGATTTCGTTCACCAGCCGGATCCATGGGGACGTTATTACGTAGGCGCAGGGTTTGCCCGACAAGCTGCCCCTGATCCTGTAGTCCAGCGCTATGTTGCCGCCCATGCTGTGCCCGTACAGTATCAAAGGCTTGCCCGGGTACTGGCTTTCCGCATGCAAAAGCAGGCTGTCTATGTCCCTAAGCACCTCAAGGCGCGGCGCACAGTGACCCCTCGCCCCTTTGCTGCACCCGTGGCCCGGCAAGTCCATACCAAGCGCGGCGATCCGGCTGGCACCGAACATTTCAGCTATCCTTTCGTACCTTCCCGCATATTCGCCTATCCCATGCACAAAGCATACGACGCAAACGGGCTCGTCAACGTCCCAGCTGTACCCGGCAATGCCTTCTGCCGAAAACCCAAGAACAAATTCACTGAACATCTGCTCCTCCAAAATCTGCCTGTTTTATTACACTTGGCGTCCTTTTTATTACATTTCGCAGGCTTTGCCGTTGCGCCGCCCCGATTCTTCCTATATCATTGTATTATAAGGCTTTTCGCCGCGAATCAAAATTAATCAGCAAAAAGAACCCTTATATTTTCCCAATTTTCACGGCTGGTTTCTCTTTGGTTCCAATATCCCGGCTGCACATACACCTGCAGCCGGCATTTTATTTTCACTACAGCCGGCTGCCGCTTCTCAGCCTTCCGACAATCCGCACGAACTCCTTTGGCAGCCCGCTTTCAAATTCAAGGTATTTCCCGTCTGACGGGTGGAAGAAACCGAGCAGGCTTGCATGGAGCACTTGGGAGTCTGCCCCCATCGCCTGTTTTTTCGGCCCGTAGAGCATGTCCCCAAGCACCGGGTGCTGTATGTACGCCATGTGTACCCTTATCTGATGAGTCCTGCCCGTCTCAAGCCGCGCTTCGACATGGGTAAACCTTCCGAACCTCTCGACCACCCTGTAGCGGGTCACGGCACTGCGCGAGTTCACGTCGGTCACGGCTTGCCTGAGCCTGTTGCGCGGGTCCCTTCCGATTGGCGCGTCCACGATGCCGTCGTCGCTTGCAAAATTGTTGTACACAATCGCGTCGTAAGCCCTCGTCATCGTATGCGACTCAAGCTGGCTGGCCAGCGAGCGGTGGGCAAAATCCGATTTTGCCACTACTATCAACCCGCTTGTGTCCTTGTCTATGCGGTGGACTATCCCCGGCCTCGCCTTGCCGTTTATCGAAGACAGCCTTCCCTTGCAGTGGAACAGCACGGCGTTGACCAATGTCCCGGTTTCGTTCCCCGGCGCCGGGTGGACTACCATGCCTTTTGGCTTGTCGATGAGCAAAAGCTCATTGTCTTCGTACACTATTTCGATCGGTATGTCCTCTGGCGCCGCCTCTGCCTCGGTTACCGCTGGCAATTCGAGCCTTATCCTGTCGCCGGCGGCTACCCTGTATTTCTTGGAACGGCAAACCTCCCCGTTCACCGTCATCATGCCCGCTTCGATCAGCTTTTGGACATAGCTTCTGGACAGGTCCTCAAGGGAAGCGGAAAGAAAAACGTCTGCCCTTTCCCCTTTGCCGTCTTCTTCGGTTGCCTCAAGCTCAAATACGTCTTCCCTCGTCATTGCTCGGCGCCTTCGTTTTTTACCCTGCCCTGCCTGTCGAGAAAAACCATGTGCAGGAACAGCAGCCCGCAGCCGCAGCACACGCAGATGTCGGCGACGTTGAACACCGGGAACACCCGAAAATCGATGAAGTCCACCACAGCCCCCAGCCTTACCCTGTCGATGAAGTTGCCCATGCCCCCGCCGCAGATGAGTGAAAGCGCAACCAGCGGCAAGGCGCGGCTGCTTTTCCTATTCTTGTGGATGTACACGGCTATCGCCGCCGCCAGAACCGCCGGCACGGCAATAAGCAAGGCCGTCTGCCCCTGAAGGATGCTGAAAGCCCCGCCGTTGTTGCTCACGTATGTAATATGCAGCACATTGTTGATGACTGGAACCGATTCGCCCAAACACATGCTCGTGCGGACGCAATGCTTGGCTGTCTGGTCGGCCGCTACTAAAACCAAGATTAAAATGTAGTACATCTAATACTACGGAGCCCTAGGCCCCGTCTCCCGCCCTAATGTTTACCATCGTGCGCGTCAAATCGTCTTTTTTCACGCTGGGCGCCGCTGCTGTAGCCTTCTTGCCCGCCTTTGGCGCTGCTTCTTCGAGCTGTTCTTCCAAACCGAACTCTCCAAAAATCTCTACGCTGAGCATGTCAAACCTCTCCAGCTCCGTCTCAAGCAGGCTCCTGTATTTGGACTGGAAAGCCGAGAACTTGTTTTTCAAAATGACGATTTCCTCGCTCAGCCGTTCAACCGACTCCCGCGCTTCCCGCTGGATGATCTCAGCGTCAAGCTCTGCGTTCTTGAGTAGTATCTCTGCCCTTTTCTCCGCGCTGGCCGATATGTCGCTCATCAGCGCCTTGGCCGCTTCAAGCGTTTCCAAGACCGCGCCTTCAGAACCCTTGTACTGCTGCAGCTCTGAAGACAGCCTGCTGTTCTCGGCTTTTTGGGCTGCGTTTTCGCTTAGGACTTTTTCCAGGTCCACCGTCAAAAGGTCTAGGAACTCGTCCACTTCGTCTTTTTTGTATCCGTTTACACTTTTTGAGAATTCCTTGTTTTGAATGTCAAGAGGTGTAATCATAGTGTTTTCCCTTTCGCGTCGTTAATGTATGAAAATGTCAATGAGCCCGATCAGCAGACCCCTTGCCATAATGACAAGAAGCATTGCCAGCAAGACAGAAAAATCCATCATCCCGGTCCGAAGCCTCGACGTTACCGCCCGGCACGGTGCGACTATCGGCTCTGTAAGCATGATGAGCACCTGGTAAAGCTTGTAGGCGCTGCCCCCCGGCCTTGCAAACCAGCTAACGATGGCCCTTCCCAAAAGAAGCAACATGATTATCTGTGCAAAACCGTCGATTGCCGTAGTAAGTAAGTGCATATGCTACCTCCACGGGTTTTTCTGGCCGCTGCTGTTGAAGTCTATGCCCTTGTGTTCCACATTGGCGGAAATGTCCACGTTTTCCGGCGCAAACACAAAGATGTTGTTTGCTATCTTCTGCACGTTCCCGTTCAGGGCGTAGGTGGCACCGCTCAAAAAGTCGAATATTTTCCTTGCCGTGTCTGACTCAAGCTTTTCAAGGTTGATTATGATCGGCTTCTTGCTTTTCAGGCTGTCCACCAGCCTCGGGCATTCGTCAAAGCCTTTTGGCTCAATGACGACCAGCTTGAATGGCGCGGTGTTCTGGTTCACCCCCCTGCCTTGGGGCGGCAGCTGCTTCACGTCCCTCGCTTCGCTTCTCCCTGCGCTGTATGCGGATTTTGGTTCCATAGGCCTTTTCTCCATCTGGTTTGACGCCGCTTTTATTTCCTCTTCGGTTATTTCATCGTCGCTGATTTCCTCGATGCCCACTAAATCCTTGAACTTGCCCAGTATTCCCATATTTCCCTCCTGTTCACTTCTTGTAGCTCCTCTCGCCAAATATCGCCGTGCCTATCCGCACCAGGTTTGACCCTTCGCCGATAGCCACCTCAAAGTCATGGGACATTCCCATCGAAAGAACCGAAAAATCCAGCCTTTCATGCCTTATCTCCTTTTTGCACTTGTCGAAAAGAACCTTGACTGCCGCAAAGTACGCAGCTGCGTCTTTCGGGTTGCCCTCAAAGGGCGCCATGCACATCAGGCCTTTTACCTTTATGTTGATGCAGCTCTTTAGTATCCCGTTTATCAGCGACTCCGCTTCCCCGGCGCGAACCCCGAACTTGCTTTCCTCCATCGCGGAATTTACCTGCACCAGTATGTCCATGGTTTTTCCGCATTGCCCGGCGCGCCTGTCTATCTCTTCAGCCAGCCGCATGGAATCGACAGAATGTATGAGAGCCACCTTGTCTACTATGTATTTTACCTTATTTGTCTGCAAATGTCCAATCATGTGCCACCGCACAGGGTCGACCAAGTCGTATTTCTCGATTATCTCCTGCACCTTGTTCTCGCCGATGTCGGTGACCCCCGCCCTGACCGCTTCGTTTATTTCGTCCGGGCTTCTCGTCTTCGTTACGGCGCAGAGGAGGACGTCGTCGCCCCTCCTGCCTGCCAGCATGGCCGCTTCTTGCTTGGCTTTGTTGATTTTTTCGATGTTTTCCCTTATGTTGACCATACTGCCTCCGCTTCAGTCGTGGCTAGGCGTTTTCAATATCTCGTCGTATATGTTTACTGTGTCCACCCGGTTGCCGTCGTCGTAATAATACGAAACCTCGACAAGCGAGTTTTGGCCGTCAGTGGTGATTATCTTCACCGGCTTGAAAATGTAAGTCCCGCTTTTCGTCTTGACGTAAACCCCGATATCGTCGCCTTTCGCCGCGATGCTCTCGTTCCTGATGATGATGCCGCTGTAATTTGAAGTCGTCACCGTCGCCGGAGCCGAACGCACCCTGGAGAAGTCCTCGTAGTACCTGTTGGTCCTGAGTATTATCAGCCATCTGTCGCCATCCTCAATTATGTCGACTATCGTAGCCTTTACCTCGCCCGCCGGAAGTTCGACAGCCACGCTTTTGTCCCTGACGTATTTTGAAACGTTCCCCGCGTCGACCCAGCAAACCATGAACCATTCCCTGTTGTCGCATATCTTGTAAAGCGGTTCCCCTTTTGCCGTGCTGTCCCTGACAACGTTAACCGGGCCCGCGTCCAGCCTGCTGACCTCGCTGTACTTGAGCCCCCTCATCGTCTCGGGGGTGAAATAGTTTTCGTACCCGTCGATGTAGTAGCTCGTTATGCCGTTGAACTCGCTTATGAAATCTGCAAGCAGGACCTGGTCGTCGCCAAGCCTGTTGATGATGCCGCTGTATTCGCTTTCTTCATTTGCGGAGCTCTGGGCAAAATACGCTACATCGAGTATCCTGGTCCCTCTCTTTACATGAACTGCATCCCCGACATAGTAGTTAATGCTGCCGGCGCGTATTGCGCCGTACACCCTCTCGCTGCGCACAAAATAACAAGTTGCATCGTCCGTAGCCTTAAGGTTGCCGTATTGGAGGACCTCTGTTTGCGTCAATGCCCCCGTAACGCTTGGCACAGCGTAAATTATAATGTACAGAACAAACAAGGAGAGCACGAACAGCCCCGCGATGATTTTTTTTGCCAGTTTCATGTCTTTTCCCCTTAATGTATTCTACACTAAAAAAGAACCCGTTTCAACATAGGCATTATGTCATTTCCATGACTTTTTCAAGGATTTTCCTCTCCTTTTTTGAAAGGCCCCCGCATCCGCCTGCAAAACGTTCAAACAAATCCGGGCGGTTTTTTTTCGTCAGGACCAACGACTGCTCGAATTTCCACAGCCTGATAAGCTCATGGTTCCCGCCAACCAAAACCTCCGGAACCTGCATGCCCCTGTACTCCCTGGGTTTTGTGTACTGCGGGTGTTCCAAAAGGCCCGAGTATATGGATTCCTCCCCGGCCGACTGGCGGTCCCCCAGCACTCCCGAAATCATCCTGGCGACTGCGTCTATCATCACCATGGCCGCAAGTTCGCCCCCCGTGAGGATGTAGTCGCCGATCGAGATTTCCTCCATGCCCCAGTATTCCAGTATCCTCTCGTCCACTCCCTCGTAATGCCCGCACAGCACGACGATTTCGGTTTCCAGCGACAATTCAAGCACGCCTGCGTAGTCGAGCATCCTTCCCCTTGGGGACATGTACAGGATTCTCTTCCCGCTTGCCCCGACCGCTTCAAGCGCCCTGAATACTGGGTCTGCCGTCATCACCATTCCGACCCCGCCGCCGAAGGGGCTGTCGTCAGCCCTCCTGTGCTTGTCCTCGCTGAAATCCCTGATGTTCGTCAGCCTTATGTCCAATATTCCATTGTCTGCGGCCCTCCCGGTTATGCTGCATTCCGTAATAGCCGAAAACATTTCCGGGAAAAGCGTGAGCACGTCTATCTTCATCTAAACCAAGCCTTCAATTATCTTAACGTCTATCCGTTTTTTGGCAATGTCAACGCTGAGGACAAACTCTTCCACCGCCGGTATCAGAATTTTCTTGCCGTCCTTCATCTCAACTTCGTACAGGTCGTGGGCGCCGCTTTGGACCACGTCGCACAGCTCCCCTATGGCCCCGCCCGCATCGTCGAACACGGGAAGCCCTATCATGTCGCGGACATAGTAGGTGCCTTCAGGCAGCGCCGGGAGGTCGCTTTCGTTTATGAAAACGTTCTTCCCCTTGGCCCCTTCCGCTGCGGCTCTGTCGTCTATCCCCGAGAGCTTCAGTACAGCGACGTTGCCTTTGGCCCACCTGGCTTTTTCGATCTCGTGCCTTGCGCCTTCGACAAAAACATGGCCCAGTTCGCCGAGCCTGCCTTCCTGGCCCGAGTAGCTGTACAGTTTCACTTCTCCCTTGAGCCCGACCGCGTTCACTATCTTGCCGATTAGAACAGTCTCCATGGTAACCGCCTGTTCCGCTGCTACATAATCTCGACAACCACTTTTTTGCCCGACTTCGTTGCTGCCGCTTTAACCACAGTCCGGAGCGCTTTTGCGATCCTGCCCTGTTTTCCTATGATTTTCCCCATATCGTCCGGTGCGACCTTAAGTTCAATAACCGTTGCCTGTTTTTCCTCAATTGCCCTGACCTCGACCGCCTCAGGCTTGTCCACTAGCGCTTTTGCAATCGCTGCAACTAATTCTACCATAAACTTTCACCGTTTCTCCTTACTCAACAATCCCTATTCAATAACCCCTTTTTTCTTTAGCAGGCTCCTTACCGTGTCTGTAGCCTGTGCGCCTGTGTCCAGCCATTTTTTCGCTTTTTCTTCATCGATTTTTATGTCCGCAGGGTCTGTCAGCGGGTTGTAGTACCCGATTTCCTCGATGAACCTCCCGTCCCTCGGCGAACGGGAATCTGCAACTACTATCCTGTAGAATGGTTTTTTATGGGCGCCCATTCTCTTCAGCCTGATTTTTACCATACAAACTTCCTCCTTGCATTGCGGTAATATATCGTTAAATTCAGATTTTTTCTGAATCTACGGTCTTTTGCATGGGGCAGAGCCCCATCTTGGCTTTTGGCGGCAGCCCGGGTCAGAACCCTCTGAACATCCGGTTCCCTCTGGATTTCCCTCCCCCGCCCGCGAACTGCTTCATCATCTTCCGGGCTTCGTCGTATCTTTTGACCAGCGTGTTTATCCTGCTCACCGGCTGGCCCGAGCCGGCCGAAATCCTCTTCCTCCTGCTGGCGTTCAGTATTTGCGGGTTCTTTCTCTCTTCCCTGGTCATCGACAGGATTATCGCCTCCATCTGCACGAATTCCTTTTCACTTTCGTCCAGGTCGACCCCCTTCGCGGCATTTTTGTTTACGCCAGGTATCATGTCGAGCAGTTTCCCGATGCCGCCCATGTTCTTGATCTGCCCCATCTGCTCAAGGAAGTCGTCGAGCGTGAACTCGTTTCTCCTGAATTTTTTTTCAATCTCGGCGGCTTTTTCGTCGTCGTAGCTCTCTTGGGCCTTTTCGATCAGCGACATCATGTCGCCCATCCCAAGTATCCTGCCCGCCATCCTTTCGGGGTGGAACTGCTCAAGGGCGTCGGCCTTTTCGCCTACGCCGATGAATTTGATGGGTTTTCCGGTCACCTTTTTCACGGAAAGCGCCGCGCCGCCACGGGTGTCCCCGTCGAGCTTGGTCATTATGATGCCGTCAATGCCAAGCCTGTCGTTGAAACCGATCGCAGCGTTGACTGCGTCCTGCCCCGTCATCGCATCGACGACCAGCAGTATTTCGTGCGGTTTCACTTCTTTTTTTACCCTGACCAGCTCCTCCATGAGCTCGTCGTCTATCTGCAGCCGCCCCGCAGTGTCGACAATGAGGACGTCGTACCCTTTTAGCTCCGCTTCCTTCAATGCCTCTTTCGCAATTGCCTCGGGCTGCATGCATCCCCTCATCGTGAACACCGGTGCGCCGACCGACTTCCCCACCACCTCCAGCTGGTCTATGGCGGCTGGCCTGTACACGTCGCAAGCGCAGAGCATGGGTTTTTTCCCGTTTTTCTTGAGGTGCGCCGCCAGCTTCCCGCACGTAGTCGTCTTGCCGGTCCCTTGAAGCCCCACCATCAGGTAGACGCTGAACCCCCTGGGCGAATAAGTCAGCTTGCTGTTTGCCCCGCCCATCAGGGCGGTGAGCTCTTCGTTGACTACTTTGATGACTTGCTGCGCCGGGGTGAGGCTCTTCATCACGTCGCTCCCCAGCGATTTTTCTTTCACCGAATCGACGAACCCCTTTACAACCTTGAAGTTGACGTCGGCTTCAAGCAGCGCGAGCTTCACTTCGCGCATGGCTTCGTTTATGTCCGCCTCAGTGAGGACGGCTTTCCCCTTCAGCTTTTTAAAAACGCCTTGGAGTTTGTCCGACAAGCTTTCAAATGCCATTTGTGCCCTCCGGTCATTGACCAAGTTCTTCGACGATTCTTTTCAAATCGTACAGTTTGTCCGTCAGCTCTTTGTTCGTTTCGTTGCCCTTTATCAGCGTGTCAAGGCCCGCGTTTGCGTCTTTCACAAGGCCTGCCGCGTATTCAAACCTCCGGACAAGGCCAAGTATGCGTTCATATTCGGCTAGGGCTTTTTCCGCGCTCTTGAGCGCGTCGTGGACCCCCTGCCTGCTTATCGACAGTTCGGCGCCGATCTCGGCAAGGGAAAGGTTTTCGCAGTGGTAAAGCCTTGTAACTTCCCGCTGCCTGCCGGTCAGCAGCTGGGCGTAAAAATCGTACAGCAGGTTGGTTTCAGTTACTTTGTCAAACATGGTGCCCCTCTGTGCTTTTGGTTTCAGCCGCCAAGCTTTTTCGCTTGACGTTATTCAATGTACCATAAAAGAAAAAGGCTGTCAAGCTTTTTTGCTTAACAGCCACAGCGCGCTTTATTCGGCAAGCATCTGGCACAAGTAGCTGACCGGAGCTTTGTTCTGTTTGTCAAGGAGCGCCATAATGGCTGCGGCGTCGGACGACGCGCCTGCGCTCCGCTGCATTGCGCTGCCCAAAATGTTCGATATGAACGACCTGTACTTGTAGCGTATGTCGACAACCTTGCAGCCCAGTAGGTCGTGCTGGCCCTGCATGTCCGCCACTGCGTCGTCGTAAGTCCCGATGACGTCCACAAGCCCAAGGTCCAATGCCTGCGCCGCAGTGTAAATCCTGCCGTCTGCAATCTTTCGCACCTCTTCTATGTCAAGGCCGCGCCCCTCTGCCACGATGCCGGCGAACTGGTCATAGGCCTCGTCCACAAGAGACTGCAGAATACCCTCCTGCTCGTCGGTCAACGGGTCGAAATAGCTCCCCATCGATTTGTTTTTCCCCGATGCGATGGTCGTCGTCTTGACCCCATAGTTCTCAAGGAGCCCGCTGATGTCTATCATAGTCCCAATGGTGACCCCGATCGACCCAGTCCAGCAGTTCCTGTTCGCGAATATCTTGTCTGCAGGAGCTGAGATGTAGTAGCCCCCTGACGCCGCCATCGAAGCCATCGACGAATACACCGGGTTCCCTGTCTTCTCTTTGTACTTTTTTATCTTGAAATACAGTTCGTCGCATTCGTACACCCCGCCGCCCGGCGAATCTACGAACAGAATCAAGCCGCGGTTGTTGGTGTCCCCGATCAGCCTGTCAATTTCTCCAAGCGTCCAACTGTGCTGGTATCCGTAAGGGTTGCCCCACGTGTCGGCGTTCCCCCGCGCTATCGTGCCTTCAAAATACAACGTCGCGATGTATTTGTCGTTCGGGAGCTTGACTTCCACGTCGCCGCTTTGCATTATGCTGCTGCAAGACACCCCGATCAAAGCCAAGACCAAAACGATGCCTGCCAGCACAAGAAGGCTGTTCCTCAGCGAATGGTTTTTTTCTTTCTTTTCTTTCTTTTTTTCCTTGCCCCCTGCGCTCTTTTCACCGTATCCGTATCCGTTTTCGTATTCGTTTTCGTTCATTAACCTCACCACCCATTCTTTTGTTCGATGCGGGCACCCCGGCGCCGCTTATTTCATTTTATAGTAAACTGGCTTTGAGCGCAAACACATTTTTCAATATGCAGCAAAAGGCGGGTACATCAACCATGCAATCGGTGCACCCTCCTCGCCGTTTTTCTGCCAATATGTGATAAACCCCTTTTTTGAAAACGACTTAAAAATTGTGATGAAATTATCGAGGTTAAGTATAGTATATTTCGATTTTCGATGAAAGTCAATGTAAATTTTGACTTTTTTTATCCAATTTTCCCAAAAAACAACTCAAAAAAATAAAACCCGGCAGCCATTTTAGCCCCCCTCCTTACGCCGAAGCCTCCGCATTTCGGCCCTCCTCCTGTAGATCATCATCTGCCGCTCGTCCTCTTTTTCCAGGCCGCGCTCCCCTCCAAGGTGCTCAAGGTGGTGGGTGAACTCGTGGAGCAACGTCTTGCGGAGCTCTTCAGCCATCTTCTCCTTGGACGTGTTTTCCCCAAAGACATACTGAAAAGACCCGTAATATATCGCTATATACCGCCCCATGCTGTAGCTCACTATGTATTGGCCAAGTGTGTACAAATCAGTAGCCCAGGGCTCGTTGCTGCGCTTCACGTCCGGGAGCAGGATGATGCCGCCGTTGAGCTCTTTGAAGAACTCCGGCGGCAGGCCCTCTGCAACGCTGTCCAGTATGTCCTGGGCTTCGTCAATCGTCACCATTTGGCCTACTCCTCGAAATCGACAGGCTCGCAATCGTCGAGGGGTATCGCCTCCACTATGTTCCTGGCGTCCTCAAGCAAGCGCTCCGGCACGTAAATGTCGATGGGCTGAATCGTGCTCTGCCCCATGATGATTTCAAGCGAATTGCTGGCTCCCCTGTATTTTTTCACGCAGGGGACGTCTTCGCCCCGAAGCTTGGACTCCAGTATGTCTGCTTCAAAAGACGAATTCGCCGTACACAGGTATACCCCGCCGCGCCACTCTTTGTTTTGGTTTTCAATATAATACATGCCTCAAATTTCCTTGTCCTCAATTTCTTTAAGCAGTTTTGCTGCAAAATCGCCTACCGTAAACTCCCCGAGCTCGCCCTGCTTGCTGGACCTGACAGTCAGCGTGCCTGCGGCAGCTTCGCGCTCGCCTATGACTCCCAAGTATGAAACCCTTTCGTTTCTTGCTTCCCTCAGCTTGTAGCCGATCTTTTCGTTCCTGTCGTCCACCTCGCTTCTTATCCCCATCCCGACCAGCTTTTCGCTGACTTCGTTGGCATAGCCGTTGAATTTTTCGGTAACGGTCAAAAGCTTCACCTGGACGGGCGCAAGCCACAGTGGGAATTTCCCCGCGAAGTGCTCCGTCAGTATCCCGATGAAGCGCTCTATCGACCCGAATATCACCCTGTGGATCATGACAGGCGTGTGCTTTTCGCCGTCATGGCCAACATAAGTCAGGCCAAACCTCTGGGGCATCTGGAAGTCGAGCTGGATGGTCCCGCACTGCCATGTCCTGCCGATGCAGTCCTCTAGGTGGAAATCCAGCTTGGGCCCGTAAAACGCCCCGTCCCCTTCGTTTATTATGTAGGGGAGCCCTTTTTGGTCCATCGCTTCTTTCAGCGCGTTCGTCGCGATCTCCCATTCCTCTTCCGTGCCCATGGACTTTTCAGGCCTGGTCGAGAGCTCTATGTGGTATTTGAAGCCAAACAGGCTGTAGGTGAAATCAACGAAGTCTATGACGCCGATGATCTCGTCCTTTATCTGCTCAAGGAGCATGAAGATGTGCGCATCGTCCTGAGTGAAGGTCCTCACCCGCATGAGCCCGTGGAGCGCCCCCGAAAGCTCGTGCCTGTGCACCTGCCCTAGCTCGCACATCCTAAGCGGCAGGTCCCTGTATGAATAAAGCCTCCGCCTGTACATCAGCATCGAGCCGGGGCAGTTCATCGGCTTCACGGCGTAGTTTTCGTCGTCGATTTTGGTGAAGTACATGTTGTTCTTGTAATGGTCCCAATGGCCGGACGTGTGCCACAGCGCTTCGTTCAGTATGAGCGGAGTCTTGATCTCCTGGTAGCCCCTCTTCGCGTGCTCTTTCCTCCAGAACTGCTCCAGCTCGTTTCGTATCACCATGCCCTTTGGCATGAAGAACGGAAACCCCGGGCCTTCGTCAAGCAGCGCGAACAGATCCATTTCCTTGCCGATCTTCCTGTGGTCCCGCAGCTTCGCCTCTTCGATCCTCTTTATGTGGGCGTCCAGCTCCTCTTGGGTGGGGAACGCCGTCCCGTATATCCTCTGCAGCATCTTGTTCTTCTCGTCGCCGCGCCAGTAGGCCCCAGCCACGCTCATAAGCTTCACGGCCTTTATCGCGCCGGTCGAATCCATGTGGGGCCCGGCGCAGAGGTCGACGAAGTCGCCCTGCTTGTAGAAGGATATGGCCACGTCTTCGGGGAGGTCTTCGATAAGCTCCACTTTGTAGGGCTCCTGCCTCTCCCTCATGTAGTCCAGCGCCTCCTGCCTCGGCAGCTCGAACCGCTCCAGCGGCAGGTTCGCCTGAACGATCCTCTTCATCTCCTTTTGCAGCTTCAAAAAGTCTTCCTCTGTAAAACGGTGCTCCAGGTCGAAGTCGTAGTAAAACCCGTTTTCGATGGCCGGCCCTATGGCCAGCTTCGCATCGGGGAAAACCGCCTTCACCGCCTGCGCCATAATGTGCGACGCAGTGTGCCTGAAATTGTTCCTGGTCTGTTCATCTTCAAAATTTATCTTTTCCTTTGACATTGTTTCCCCCCCTGTTATTCTGCTATATGTTCGTTTGAATATAATTTTATATTATTTCTCAAGGATGTGCAAGCAAATCAAGCAAAATCGCAATGACTTTCGGTGGTTGCCCGCTAAAAATTCTTGACAAAAATAAAATGATGAAGTATTCTCAACTCGTAAGCATTTGTTCAAAAAATGATGAAGGGGAAGTTGTGAGGAATTATAAACGAGGCATGGAGAGGGCTGGCATGCTAGGCATAGGCATGGGATGGTACCAATTCCTTTTGTTTGGGTTCATTCCTTTTTCTGTGTTTTTGACAGCCAGAAGCACCTATTCTTATTGGCAATATGCCATGGTTGACAGAAGCTATTACGATGCTTTTGGTATTCGCGCGTCTATCGTTTTCATTTTCTCCAGTCAATGCCTGTCCATTGCTTTGGCCTGCATTGCCCTTTACTGCATGTCGAAGTTTAAACCAAAAACCCATGTGGCAGTGGTAGTGCTGTTTTCATATAAGCTTTGCTTCAGCTTAGGCCCAGTGCTTCTTTCGCTTCCCGATTATTTAGATGATTCCTATGGTTACTTTTTTTTAATAATACAATTGTCATTTTCAACATGTTATGTTATCAGTATTGTGTATTTCCTAAAATGCCGCATTTTATTCGCCCCTCCTACTGATGGTGAAGCTGTGAACATCGGGCTGCGGCACTGCAATCACGCCAATACGGCTTCTGACATTAGAGAAGCCAAGCACTGGTTCAACGAGGCTGCCGAGCAAGGCAACGCATTCGCCATGACGTTGCTTGGCGAGATGTGCATAAGGGAAGATTTGCTCGGAGCAGGAAGTGCCTCGGAGCAGGCTAAGCAGCTTGCAGCGAGCTGGTACGAGAAAGCCGCCGAACTAGGCGAAGTTCACGCAATGGCAAACCTTTCTTTCTTCTGCCGGGTCGGGATTGGCGTTGATCAAGATGAAGAAAAAGCGGATTATTGGAAAGAGAAAGCCATCGGCCTGAAGGATTCCTATCTGTCGGGCAGTACCGATAAAATAGGCACTGCCATGGTGCTGTTTGCCCAAGGCGACTTTAACTTTACAGTTTAAGCCTTCAGGCTACTCAATTGCAAAGCGAGGTGTGCGCACATGGTTAAATTGATATCGCAATTCGACAACGAAAAGAGCAAACTGACTGTGGCGACCCCAACTTGCGGTGCGTGCTGCTGCTGCTGCTGCTGCTGCATCGTCTCGGCGATAATTGCTACAGGCGTCGGCAAGCGGAATTTCGGTGGGCAGGCTCCTGACAGTTCGCCTGCCATGAATGCAAGGCACTATGACCCGACTTCGGGAAACG
>WRJV01000332.1 GCA_009778415.1 Clostridiales bacterium
GGGCGAGGACGCGGCAGAGTTCCTTATGGCGGGGGCCGACGCCGTCGCAGTGGGAACAGCGGCGCTTGTCAACCCCACGGCGCCAGTCGATGTTTTGCGAGGGCTTGAGCGGTTCATGGCAGAACAGGGGTTTGACAGCATAGAAGCATTGAAGGGTTCGTTTTGCGGGGAGGCATGAGATGGGCTACAAAAGGGAATTCATAGAGTTCATGGTGGAGGCGGGTGCGCTGACTTTCGGCAATTTCATCACGAAAAGCGGCAGGGAGACCCCGTATTTCATCAACACGGGCAATTACCGGACGGGCGCCCAGATAGCGCGGCTTGGCCGTTTCTACGCTGAGTGCATCGTCGAAAACATGAAAGAGGGGAAAATAAAGGAAGGCACAGCGGCGCTCTTCGGCCCGGCGTACAAAGGCATACCTATCGCGGTTTCCACGTCTATCGCCCTTTCCGAACACCACGGCAGGGAGGTCGGCTTCTGCTTCAACAGGAAAGAGGCGAAGGACCACGGTGAGGGGGGCGTTATCGTCGGGCATAAAATAAAGGACGGCGACCAGCTGCTCATAGTTGAGGACGTAATCACTGCGGGGACTGCCGTAAGGGAGGCCCTTCCGATAATAATGAGCCAGGCGAGCGCTAAGATCAGCGGCCTTGTCATATCCGTAGACAGGATGGAGCGCGGCAAAGGCGACAGGACGGCAATCCAAGAAATCAAGGAGGAATTCGGGGTGGACACCTTCCCTATCGTGACTGCCAGGGAAATCGTCGATGAGCTTTACGGCGCTGAAATAGGCGGGCGCATCTTAATCGACGACGAAACAAAAGAAAAAATGGAAAAGTATTTTGAAATGTATTGCAAATAAGCGGGACAAGCACAGGGCAACGTGCTATAATGAACAGTGTGCGGAGGGGGTTACACATGGAAAAGCCAAAAGTATATTTTACGGACATGCGCTGCAAAGTAGGGACGAGCCTGCTCAGCAAACTGGACAAGCTGATCAGGAAAGCAGGAATTTCAGACTTGTCCAGGATTGATTTTAGCAACAAATACGTCGCTGTCAAGATTCATTTCGGCGAGCCGGGCAACCTGTCTTTCCTCAGGCCGAACTTTGCGAAGGCAGTGGCAGACTGCGTGAAGTCATTGGGGGGCAAGCCGTTCCTGACCGACTGCAACACGCTGTACGTAGGCAGGCGGGGCAATGCGCTGGATCATTTGGAGGCGGCGCTGGAGAACGGTTTTTCGCCGTTTTCAACAGGCTGCCAAATGATAATCGGCGACGGGCTCAAGGGCATGGACGACATTGAAGTCCCGATTAACGGGGGGCAGATCCTTACGAGTGCGCTGATAGGCCGGGCGGTAATGGACGCCGACATCTTCATTTCTCTAAACCACTTCAAGGGGCACGAATGCACTGGGTTTGGCGGGGCTATCAAGAACATAGGCATGGGCTGCGGAAGCCGCGCCGGGAAGATGGTCATGCACAGCGACGGCAAGCCGGAAGTCTACGGCAAGTCGTGCACCGGGTGCAAGAGCTGCGCGAAATTCTGTGCGCACGGCGCAATCAGCTTTGGCAAATCGGGGAAGGCTTCAATCAGCCACGGTCGTTGCACTGGGTGCGGCAGGTGCGTTGGCAGCTGCAATTTCAACGCTATCCACAATCCGAACGAGTCGTCGAACGCGATGCTTGACTGCAAGATAGCCGAGTACTGCAAGGCAGTGCTTGACGGCAGGCCCCACTTTCATGTCAGCATTGTCAACCAGGTGTCGCCGTACTGCGACTGCCACGACGAGAACGACGCGGCTGTGGTTCCCGACATCGGCATGTTTGCAAGCTTCGACCCAGTCGCCATCGACCGCGCCTGCATCGACGCGGTTAACGCCGCCCCGGAAATCCACGGGAGCATCCTGTCGGAAAGGGAGCACACATGCGGCGACCATTTTACGAATATCCACCCGTCTACAGATTGGCGGCGCCAACTTGCGCATGCGGTAAAAATCGGTCTTGGCAGCGAGGATTACGAGCTGATAAAGATATAAATAATATTTAAAATTAGGAGGTATTGATATGAGCGCATTGTTTGGCTCTTGCATCATCGGGCAATCGGGGGGGCCGTCGGCTGTGATCAACGCCAGCGTTTACGGTTCGATCAAAGCGGCGCTTGACAGCGGCTGCATCACAAAGGTCTATGGCGCAGCCAACGGCATCCGAGGCGTGCTTGAGGAAAGGCTGTACATTTTGGACGAGGAGAACGCGGCAGAGCTTGAGCTGCTTAAATACACGCCGTCTTCAGCGCTGGGGTCCTGCAGGTACAAGATTGCCCCGCCTGAGATAGACGACACTGACTACAAGCGCATACTCGAGATTTTCAAGAAATACGACGTGAGGTATTTCTTTTACAACGGCGGCAACGACTCCATGGACACCTGCAGCAAGATATCCAAGTACATGGCAGAATCAGGCTATGAGTGCAGGGTCATGGGCATACCGAAGACGATCGACAACGACCTGGTGGAAACGGACCACTGCCCGGGGTTTGCATCAGCTGCAAAGTACATCGCCACCTCGTTTATGGAGGTCTACCTGGACGCCCACGTGTACGACGTGGGGATGGTGACGATCATCGAGTGCATGGGCAGGCACGCCGGATGGCTGACGGCGGCTTCTTCGCTGGCGTCCGAGATGGGGCAGGGCCCCGACCTGATTTACCTTGCCGAAAGAGTGTTCGACATGGACAAGTTCCTGGCAGACGTCGGAAGGATATACAGGGACAAGGGCAAATGCCTGATAGCGGTAAGCGAAGGGATACAGTACGCGGACGGGACCTTTGTGTCGATGGCTGAGTCGTCGGTGACAGACGGGTTTGGCCACGCGCAGCTTGGAGGGCTAGCCGCTATCTTGGCTGCGATAGTCAAGGAAAAGACAGGCGCGAAGGTAAGGAGCGTGGAGTTCAGCCTACTGCAGCGCTGCGCAGCCCACGTGGCTTCGCTGATCGACATCGAAGAGAGCTTTCTGGCAGGCAAGACTGCAGTAATAGCCGCAGTGAACGGGAAGACCGACATGATGGTAGGCTTCGACTGCGACCGGACGAACGGCTATTCCTGCGCTACTAAGCTGATCAAACTGTCGGACGTTGCGAATTGCGAGAAAAAGGTGCCTGACGAATGGATCAACGCCGACGGCAACGGGATTTTGAGGCCGTACATCGACTATGCCCTGCCGCTGATTCAAGGCGAGACGAAGCTTTCAAAGGAGAACGGCCTGCCGAGGTTCGCAAGGCTGAAGAAAATCCAAGCGAAATAAGGGCGGCAAGCGGCAACAACATGGCATTTACGCATCTGCACGTACACACGGAATACAGCCTGCTCGACGGTGCGGCGCGAATAAAAAACCTCGTGGCGCGGGCGAAGGAGCTCGGCATGGGTTCCCTTGCGATAACGGACCACGGGGTGATGTTTGGCGTTGTCGACTTCTACAAGGAAGCGAAGAAGCAGGGCGTCAAGCCGATAATCGGCTGCGAGGTCTACACGGCTGCGAGGAGCAGGCTGGACAAGGACGTAGAAAAAGACAAATTCCAAGGCCACCTGGTTTTGCTGGCGAAAAACCAGGAAGGGTACAAGAACCTGATAAAAATAGTGTCGCTGGGTTTCACCGAGGGGTTTTACTACAAGCCCAGAACAGACAAGGAAGTCCTCCGGCGGTATTCAAACGGGATAATCGCCCTTTCGGCCTGCCTTGCGGGGGACGTGCAGCGGAAGCTGCTAAACAGGGACTACGACGGCGCGAGAACAGAAGCGGCGGAGCTGCTTGGCATATTCGGCAGCGGCAATTTCTACCTGGAGCTTCAGGATCAGGGGCTGGAAGAAGAGGCGGCTATCCTTTCTGACATGAAGAGGCTGTCAGCAGAGCTGGGGATACCGTTTGCCGCAACCAACGACGTCCATTACGTCAACAGGGAGGACGCGGAATTCCACGACATACTTCTGTGCATCCAGACGGCCACAAACGTGGACGACCCAAACAGGATGCGGTTCCCAAACGACCAGTTCTATCTGAAATCCGAAAGGGAAATGCAGGTCTTGTTCGCCAGCACCCCGGAAGCTATAAGCAACACCCAGAAAATAGCCGACCAGTGCAACGTCGAATTCAGCTTCGGCGAGCTGCACCTGCCGGAATTCAGCGCGCCTGACGGCAAAGGCAACGCCGCGTACCTGCGCGAGCTCTGCGAAGATGGGCTGTTTGAGCGGTACGGCGCGGCAGACGCCAGCCTGCGGGAGAGGTTCGAATACGAATTCGCCACCATAGTAAAGATGGGATACGTCGAGTATTTCCTGATAGTCGCTGATTTCATCAGCTACGCGAGGAGAAACGGGATAATGGTCGGCCCGGGGAGGGGATCGGCAGCCGGGAGCATAGTTTCTTACGCCCTGCGCATCACAGACGTGGACCCGATCAAATACGGGCTGATATTCGAACGGTTCTTAAACCCCGAAAGAATAAGCATGCCGGACATCGACATCGATTTCTGCTACGAGAGAAGGAACGAGGTAATCGACTACGTAGTAGGGAAATACGGCGCCGACAAAGTGGCGCAGATAATCACCTTCGGCACTATGAAAGCTAAAGCGGCCGTCAGGGACGTTGGCAGGGCGCTGAACATGAGCTATGCAGACGCGGACGTGCTGGCCAAGGCGATACCGTTCAGATTGGACATGACCATCGACACCGCGCTTGCCACAAGCCCGGACCTCAAGCAGAAATACGATACAGACCCCGGCGCGAGGAAAGTCCTCGACATGGCAAAAGCCATCGAAGGCATGCCGCGCCACGCTTCTACCCATGCCGCCGGAGTAGTCATTTCCAAAGAAAGCATCAACGAGTACGCCCCCTTGTACCTGGCGGAAAAAGGCGTGTCCACGCAATTCACCATGAATACTATTGAAGAGCTGGGGCTCCTCAAAATGGACTTCCTCGGGCTTCGCACGCTGACAGTGATACGCGACGCTGCAGAAATGATTAAGCGCGGCTACGGCGTTGAGACAGACTTCTCAAAAATGGCCTACGACGACCCTAAAGTGTACAAGCTGATAAGCGGAGGCAACACGGCAGGCCTATTCCAGCTTGAAAGCGGGGGGATGACCCAGTTCCTGAAAAACCTGAAGCCCGACTGCTTCGAGGACATAGTAGCGGGAGTCGCCTTGTACAGGCCAGGGCCGATGGCGTCCATACCCGCCTATATAAACAACAAGAAAAACCCCGGGAGCATCGAGTACGTAGACGAAAGCCTGCGCCCGATACTTTCAGTCACTTACGGAGTCCTAATATACCAGGAGCAGGTCATGCGGATAGTCCGCGACCTTGCAGGGTACACTTACGGCATGAGCGACGTGGTCAGAAGGGCCATGGGCAAGAAAAAGATGGACGTGATGCTGCGGGAGAGGGAATACTTCATCAACGGCAAGGTGGGCGGCAACGGCGAAACACAGATCGCGGGGTGCGTGAGGAACGGGGTGCCTAGAAAAGCCGCCGAAGCCATATTCAACCAGATGGTCAGCTTTGCGGAATACGCCTTCAACAAGTCACATGCCGCCGCGTACGCAGTCATAGCTTATGAAACGGCATATCTTAAGGCCTACTACCCTGTCGAGTTCATGGCTGCGCTGATGACCAGCGTGATAGGCGATTACTCGCAGATTGCCAAATACATCAGGAACTGCGGCGAAATGGGCATCTCGGTCTTGCCGCCCAGCGTGTGCAGCAGCGGGATGAAGTTCACCGTCGAAAACGGCGCCATACGCTTCGGGCTCCTCGGGATAAAAAACGTAGGCGAGGGCGCGATCAAGGCAATAATCAAGGCAAGGGAAGAAAAAGGGCTGCCAAAGGACATATTTCAATTCATCGACAACATCGAAATCCACGAAATAAACAAAAAGGCGCTTGAAAGCCTGATAAAGGCCGGGGCGCTCGACGACGTCAACGAGAACAGGGCGCAGCTTCTTGCGTCCTTTGAAGGGCTTTTGGAGTCAGCGCAAAACAGCGCGAGAAGAAACATCGAAGGCCAGATGTCGCTCTTCCAGCCTTCAGATGGCGAATTAGGGTACGCCAGCGTAAAAGCCGCACTGCCGGACGTGGCGAATTTTTCGCAGGAGAAGCGGATAGCCATGGAGAAAGAAATGCTGGGCGTCTACATTTCGGGGCACCCGCTCAAGGGGTACGAAGAAAAGATCGGAAGCATTTCGGGGCTTGTCACTTCAGACGAGCTGTCGAGCCTGGACGAGGGCGGCAGGGTATTTGACGGCATGCAGGCAGTTATGGCAGGGATCATTTCCTCGAAAAAAACGCTTCTTACAAAAAACGGCAAAATGATGGCTTTTTTAGACTTGGAAGACTTGTACGGAAATGTGGAAGTCATTGTTTTTCCCAATATCTATGAAAGGTATTTGCAGCTTTTGCACGAAGATGCTATAGTAATAGTTAAGGGGAGCATAAGCTTCAAGGAAGACGAATTGCCGAAACTGATAGCGGACCACGTGACGTCGTCTGACGCGCTGGATGCTCTCTCAGGCGGCGAGAAGCAGGCAGCACCGGTGAAAATCAAGGTGCCGCGCGAACTTGACGAAGAGGGGGCGCTTAAAAAAATAAGGGAAGCTGCCTTAGAGCACCGCGGGGACACCCCAATCATAATCTATTTTGAAAAAAACGGCAAAAAGCTGAAAGCTTCAAAGGAGTTGTGGGTCGACCCAAGCGGTGCGTTCAGGCAGAAGATGGAATCATTGCTCGGGGGGGAAAACGTTAAAGTCTGAATAAATGGAGGTATGCCATGCAAAGGATCGGAATTCTCACCAGCGGGGGCGACGCCCCGGGAATGAACGCGGCTGTCCGGGCTGCCGTTCGGAGCGCCATATATTACGAAATGGAAGTCTACGGCATTGAGCGCGGCTACGAAGGCTTGCTCGACGGAGACATCAGGGAAATGAAAGTTTCGTCGGTGTCTGACATCCTGCAGCGCGGGGGGACCATACTAAGGACAGCGAGGAGCGACCGCTTCATGACGCCAGAGGGCCAGAAAAGAGCCGTTGACATGCTTGAAAACTTTGAAATCGATTCGCTTGTTGTGGTCGGCGGCGACGGTTCTTTCCGGGGTGCGCTGGAGCTCAGCAAGCATGGCGTATGCGTGATGGGCGTTCCGGGGACAATAGACAACGACCTTGGGTACACCGACTACACGATTGGCTTTGACACCGCCGTCAACACCGTTTTGGGTGCCATAAGCAACATCAGGGACACGTCGTCGTCCCATGAGCGGACCACGATAATCGAGGTGATGGGGAGGCGCTGCGGAGACATCGCGATCCATGCGGGCCTTACTGGTGGCGCAGAACACGTGCTGATACCAGAAGAAGACGACAATATAAACGCCCTCTGCCGCAAGGTCATAGAGGGCAGGAAAAGAGGGAAGCTGCACAGCATCATAATAAAAGCGGAAGGGGTCGCCATGCCCTCGCAGGAGCTTGCCGACATCATCAAGGAGCGCACTGGGCTCGAAACGAAAATAGTCATCCTTGGTTACATACAGAGGGGCGGCTCGCCGTCCGCCAGGGACAGGATGCTGGCAAGCAGGATGGCGTTCAAGGCTGTCGAGCTGATAAAAGAAGGAAGCGTAAACAAAGCCATCGGAGTGATAGGGGACGAAATTGTCCATTTCGACATGGCAGAAGCGCTGGAGATGAAAAGGCCCTTTGACGAGGGCATAATGAAGATGGCGAACATTTTGTCAATCTGACGGGCAGACTGGCAGGTATAATGTCGAATTAATAGTAACACGATGCAAGGAGGAATTGATCATGGTTAGGACCCTGACAGCTTGGACTGACGAGGCGGACGACGAAGCGTTGGCCGTTGAGCAGATTAAATCCCAATTGGACGCAGACGGCAGCCTTATGAAGAACACCGTTGGCATTGTCGCCTGCCATTACGAGTTCGTTCTTTCAGGTGTATTGAAAGCCGTATGCGAAGCGCTGCCGTTTGACGTAGTCGGAACTATTTCGTCGTCCCAGTCAGTCTCGGGCAGGACCGATTCGCTCCTGCTTACGCTGATGGTTCTGACGAGCGACGACGCAGAATTCGTCAAAACGCTGACGCCTTCCCTTATGGAGGCGCCTGCGCAGGCTATCACAGAAAGCTACAAGATGGCTTGCAAGGCCGAAAAGCCGGCGCTGATTCTTGCGTTTGCCCCATTTTTGCTTCAAAACTCAGGCGACGAGTACGTGAACGTCATTTCCGAAGCTTCAGGCGGCGTCCCGTGCTTCGGCACCGTTGCCGTTGACGACACCTTGGATTTTTCCAATTGCTTCGTGATCGCGGACTGCGAGCACCACCGCGACAAAATGGCTATGGTTTTGGTGTATGGCGAAATTCAGCCAAAATTCTACATCGCAAACCTTTCAGAAAGTAAGATACTCGACAAGAGCGCCGTCGTGACCAAAAGCGCAGGGCCGGTGCTCATGGAGGTCAACGAGCGCCCGGTAATGGAGTATTTTGAGGATCTTGGGCTCGTGCAGGCGAGCGAGACGCAGTACGCCATGTCTTCGCTTCCGTTTTTGCTGGATTACAATGACGGCACTCCAAAAGTTTCAAAGATTTTCATCGCCCTTACGCCGGAGAAGTACGCGATATGCGCCGGCGCAATGCCTCAAGGCAGCACGCTTTACATGGCTACTTCAGAGAAAGACGACATAATGCTCACGACAGGGCAGGCCGTCGACATGATGCTTGAAAGCCTGAAGGGTGCTTCCGGGGCGCTGATCTACTCGTGCGTTTCAAGGAGCATGACGCTTGGCGCGGAGCAGTTCAAAGAGATGGAGCTGATCAGCCAGAGGGTGGGGGCTTGCCTGCCGTACATGATGGTCTGCTCAGGCGGGGAAATCTGCCCGACGCAAGCGTCTTTCGGCAAAGCCATCAACCGCTTCCACAACAACGCCTTTATCGCATGCCTGCTGTGATGGAAGTTACCCTGTCCCCAGAAGAAGAAAACCGGAACCTCCGCACCGACAACTTGGCGCTTCGGGACGAAGTCGGCAAGCTGAGCCTTGAAGTGAAAAAACTGTCGAGGGAGGCTAGGGTGGCAAAGAGCTTCCTCGACAAAGTGACAAGGGCCGCAGAGGCAAAAGACACCCTTAACAGCGCACTGTCTGAAGCAAATGCCAAGCAGCGCGCCTACACGGACATGCTGCTCAGAAGCTGCCCCAACATCATCATGCTCTTTGACGACGGTGGCCGTTTCGTGCTGTCCACAGATGCCCTGATGGCGGCAACGAACACGCCGAATTTCGATTACATAAAGAACCGCCGCTATGAAGAGGTGCTCCCGCAGTACTTCACCGACGAAGGCATGAAGTCGTTTCGGGATGCGGTCAGCAGGGTCGTTTCTGCCAATGAGGTAGTCGATTTTGACATTTGGGCTGATTTTTCGCAGAACGGAAAGCCCAGGTTTTATTCGGTCGAGCTGCGCCGGGCCGACGCCAGCCTAAAAAGCAAGGCTGGCGTTATGCCGGGCATTCTTGTTGTCATGGTCGACCTCACCGATTTTCTTCACGAAAAGCAGCGCGCCGAATCCGCCAACAACGCAAAATCGGATTTTTTGGCTGCTATGAGCCATGAAATCAGGACGCCCATGAACGCCATCATTGGCATGAGCGAAATGCTCAGCCGCTCAGGGCTTGCCCCTGAGCAGAAAAAATACGCGTCAGACATAAAAAAATCTTCAAACGCGCTGCTTGCAATCATAAACGACATTTTGGACTTCTCCAAGATCGAGGCAGGGAAGATGGAGCTTGTAAACGTGAACTACAATTTGCCGATGCTGCTCGACAACCTGCATTCGATGTTTTCCATGCTCTGCAAAGACAAGCAGCTGGAAATGAAGTACTGCATAGACGAAAACATGCCTGAAACGGCCAATGGCGACGAAAACAGGCTTCGCCAAGTGCTTACCAACCTTTTGTCGAATGCAGTCAAGTACACGAAGCAGGGGAGCGTTTCCTTGTCTGCTTGGGCAGAGGGCGGCAACCTGCGGTTTGACGTGGCAGACACGGGGATCGGCATACGCGACGTGGACAAAGACAAGCTGTTCAAGCCATTTGAGCAGCTTGACGCCCGAAAGAACAGAAACGTGGTCGGCACCGGCCTCGGGCTTGCCATCACGTACAACCTTTGCCTGGTAATGGGCGGGAGCTTGAGGATTGACAGCTCGTATGGCGTAGGCTCAACGTTTTCCGTATGCCTGCCGTACAAAGAGGCGGACCTGACGATTGATGAAGATGTCAGCGACGTTGGGGAATTTACCGCGCCTGAGGCAAAAATCCTCGTGGTGGACGACATAGACATCAACCTGACTGTGGCAGAGGCGCTCTTGAGCACGTTTAAAATCGTACCGGACCTGGCGATCAGCGGAAGCGACGCCATTGAGCTGGCAGGGAAAAACCGGTACGACATCATTTTCATGGATCATATGATGCCCGAAATGGACGGCATTGAAGCTACGCAACGCATCCGCGGGCTCGAAGGGCCGGGCAGCAAGGTGCCGATCATAGCACTGACGGCAAACGCCATTAGCGGTGTCGACCAGATGTTCAAGGACAACCACATGGACGGTTTTCTTCCAAAACCCCTCGAAATATCAGCCCTTAACGCCTGCCTCAAGCAGTGGCTGCCTGACAGCGTGATAATTGCTGCAAACGAAGCTACCTGATATAAAAATGACATAAAATTTTCATTTTATTTTTCACAAAAATGATAGTATAATGGAGAAGTTGGGATTTTGCGATGACGTTTGGCTTGATTGCGAGAGGTTTATGGTTATGAAAAAGTCTTTTTTACTAGCCGGATGCGCGGCAGTTTTAGTTTTTGCGGGTACTGCGGCCGTTTCCGCAGACAGCCTGATTACACAGGCGGAAATATACGAGGGGCTGAAGATCTGCGACGAATACCCTGTCAAGCTGGTGCTTGACGACAGCGAGGTCGTCTTTGAAGAAGGCGACATACCGCCTGTCATAATAAAAAGCAGGACTTTGATACCTGCCAGGGCTCTTTTTGAGTCCATGGGCGGGGAAGTGATCTGGGACGAAGATAAAGAGGCGGTGGAGATCCGCATAAAGGGCGAGGTCGTAGCCCTAGCCATAGGTTCTGACGTTGCATGGGTCAACGGCGAAGAAAAAACGCTGGAGGTGCCGGCGGTCATCATAGCCAGGGAAGGGGAGCAGTACGGGCGCACCATGATCCCTGCCCGCTTCACAGCAGAGGCCATCGGCTGCGAGGTCGGCTGGAACGAGCAAGCAAGGGAGGTCCTCATAGCGTCACCCGCTGCTTGGAGCCAGGAAGAGGGCACGGAAGAAGAAGAGGAGCCAGAGGAAGACGGCGAATTAAGGCCTGAAACGGTAAGCGGCGCCGCCATCAGCTTTTGGGACCCGTTTGAATACGAGCCCCTTGACATGATGAGCGAAGCTGCCTCGAAAAAGCTGATCGCAATAGACCTGGGCCATGGAGGCAGCGACACGGGAGCTATCGGCCACGAAAACAAAAAAGACGAACTCTACGAGAAGACGGTGAATTTGAAGGTGGGGCTCCTTTTAAAGGAGTATTTGACGGAAGCGGGCGCAAGCATCTACATGTTGAGGGAAAAAGACAAGTACATCGCCCTGCCTGACAGGGGTGAAATAGCCAACAAAATAGGAGCTGACCTGCTCGTGTCGATACACAACAATTCGTCCGACTTCGACTGGCCGACCGGCACGGAGGTACACTACTACAGCAAGGTTGACGAAGACGGCCTGGACGAAATGGAGCTTTACGGCATATACAGCAAGAGCGTGGCAAAAAGCGTGCAGAAAGAGATGCTCGCCGCACTGGGGACATTTGACCGGGGCATAAAGAACAGCCCAAAGCTGGCAGTTTTGAACAAATCCCAAATGCCCGCCATTATTATCGAAGGGGCGTTCCTCTCGAACGAAGAAGACTTTGAAATGATCAAGTCAGACGAGTATGCCAGGCGGTATGCGTACGCTGCAGCGAAAGGCATAATCGCCGCGATGAACGAAGCGTTCGGTGAGCCCGAGTAGGAGGTGAACAGGCATGAACATGGTGTTTTTGTGTTTCACCATCGGCATACTGGGGTTTATAGTGGGCAGGAAAGCCATCCCGAAAGACAAGGACCTGAAGTGGATCGACAAGCTGCTTATGGTGCTTGTCGTTGCGCTCCTGTTCATATTGGGGGCAGAAATCGGCTCTGACGAAAACATCGTTTCTTCGATCGGGAGCATCGGGCTAGTTTCGCTTACGCTTGCGGTTTTCGCACTGGCTGGGAGCGCTGCAATGGTGACGGTTGCACGGAAAGCGCTGGGCATAGACAAGCGGGGGAAAAAGAGCAGATGAGCAAAGCGATCATCATTTCTGTCGTCTGCGGCATAGCCGCCGGTTACCTGATTTTGCCTAAGACTGCGATTTACACCAGCTATTCGCAGGTGTCAGGCAAATTGATAATTGTGCTTCTCTGCTTGCTGCTGTTCATAATCGGGATTAATTTGGGCAGGGACGAGCGGATGCTGAAAAACTTGAAGAACGTCGGCTTGGGGATACTGGTTTTTCCGATAGCTGCCATCTTCGGGACGCTTCTCTTTACAGCGGCAGCTTCTTTGTTCTTGCCAATTACAGCGAGAGAGGCTATGGCCTGCGGATGCGGGTTTGGCTGGTATTCTTTTGCCCCTGTCATCCTGCTGGAGTATTCGCCTACGATAAGCGCCATGGCATTCTTGATGAACGTCATCAGGGAGCTGGCCGGGATTGCATTGATACCTGTGCTGGCAAGCAAGATTGGCTACGTCGAAGTCACCTCGCTGCCAGGCGTGGCAGCCATGGACGTATGCCTGCCGCTTGTTGAAAAGGCGACGGACAGCAGCATTGTAGTAATTTCGTTTGTGATGGGTGCCGGCATGTGCGTAACAGTCCCGCTCACAGGTATAATCGCAGGGATTTGATACGGCAAAACGGTTTTTCAGGAGGATGACAACCCTATGGCAAATCTCATGAGCACATTTAAGGGGAGCGGCAGCTACGTCGCTTCCAAGGAATTGATGAATGCCGTCAATGTTTCCATTGCCCTGGCTAAGCCGCTGCTGATCAAGGGCGAGCCCGGCACAGGGAAAACGATGCTTGCGGAATCGATAGCCGTTTCCCTCAACAAGCGCCTGATAAGCTGGAGCATCAAATCGACTACCAAAGCGCAGGAGGGGCTATACGTCTACGACACTGTTCAGAGGCTGTACGACAGCCAGTTCGGCGAAGGGGACGTGGGAAACATCAAGAAGTACATCAAGCTCGGGAAGCTGGGGGAAGCTTTCACCGCAGATGAGCAGACGGTGCTCTTGATCGACGAAATAGACAAAGCGGACTTGGAATTCCCCAACGACCTGCTTTGGGAACTGGACAGGATGGAGTTTTACATCAGCGAAACCAAGGAGACTGTCAAAACAAAGAGCAGGCCCATCGTCATCATCACCTCAAACGCGGAGAAGGAACTCCCGGACGCGTTCCTCCGCCGGTGCATTTTCCATTACATCGAATTCCCTGATTTAAAAAGGATGGAGGAAATAGTCAAAGTCCACTACGGCGACATAGACAGGCGGCTGCTCGACCAGGCGATGGAGGCTTTTTACAGCATAAGGGCCATGAAGGACATCCAGAAAAAGCCGAGCACTTCCGAACTCCTGGACTGGCTCAAAGCGCTGATGCTGGCTGGGGTGGACGTTGACAGGATAGTCAGCGAGATACCGCTTGCCGGGGTGCTCCTTAAAAAAAACCAAGACATCGACGTCATGTACGAAGTGAAAGAGAAGGGTTATTCGCTCAGGAGATGGTGACATGTTTTTAGATTTCTTCTACCTGCTGCGGGTGCGCGGGCTGGACGTTTCAATCGGCGAGTGGCTTTCCCTGATCGAGGCGCTCGACAAGGGGCTGTGCGAATCGAGCCTGACGAATTTTTACTACCTGTGCAGGGGAGTGCTCATTAAGAGCGAAAGTGAATTCGACAAATTCGACACGGTTTTTGCCGAGTATTTTCGCGGCGTTGAAGGCGAAAGCGACCTGCCTGAAGAATTCTGGAGATGGCTTGAGCAAGACGCTCGGATCAGAGACATCAACGACAAAAAGGCGCTCGACAGTTTTCTCCTGGAGCTTGAGGAGCTTCTTAAGCGGTTCCGCAAAAGGGTAGCCGAGCAAAAAGAGCGGCACGACGGAGGGAACTACTGGGTCGGGACCGGCGGGACTTCAACCATGGGGCACGGCGGGTACAACCAGAGGGGCATCCGCGCCGGCGGCGAAAGCCGGCACAAGTCGGCAGTCCAAGTCGCCGGTGAAAGGAATTTCAGGGATTTTCGGCAGGACAATGTCCTCGACACCAGAAACTTCCAGATGGCTTTCCGAAGGCTCAGGCAGTTTTCCTCAAGAATCGATGGAGAGAAGACAGAGCTTGACATAGATGAAACCATCGATGAGACGTGCAACAACGCTGGAAACCTGAAACTGGTTTTCGGCAGGCCTCGAAAAAACACCGTTAAGCTGCTGATGCTCTTCGACAGCGACGGCTCCATGCTGCCGTACAGCGAGATGTGCAGCAGGCTATTTCAGGCTGTCAGCAAGTCAAACCATTTCAAGGACATAAAAGTCTACTATTTCCACAATTGCGTATACGACCACTTGTACACTACCCCCAGGTGCAGGAAGGGGGAGTGGATAGAGACCAAATGGGCCCTTGGGACCTTGGACAGCGAGTACAAGGTCATATTCGTAGGCGACGGAGCCATGGCCCCTTCGGAGCTGACGAGGAGGGGCGGCAACGTGGTGATAGGCCTATACAACGAGGAACCCGGCATTGAATGGCTGGCTAAGTTCAAAAAAAGGTACAAAAAAGCGATATGGCTGAACCCAATACGCGAAAGGGACTGGGAGTACATGTACGGGAGCCATACCGTAAGCCAGATAAAGGAAATATTCCCCATGTTCGAACTCACCATAGATGGGCTGGAAAAGGGGATAAAAAAGCTGTTGGTAAAATAGCGCCTCAGTGCAAATCAGCAGGAATCAGTGGAAGTACCTGAATACCCCTTTGACTTTGCCGAGTATTTTCACGTCCTGCACGATGATAGGGCTCATCAGGTCGTTTTCGGGCTGGAGCCTGATGTGGCCGTCCTCGTTGTAAAAAGTCTTGACCGTGGCTTCGCTTTCAAACCCGTCTATCATGGCTACAACAATGTCGCCGTTGTCTGCGGTCTCCCGCTGTTCCACCAAAATGTAGTCCCCGTCCAAGATGCCGGCGTTGACCATGCTTTCACCCCTGACAGTCAGCATAAAATTAGTGCCGCCCCTGACGTAGCGGGCCGGGACAGGGAAAGTGTCGTCGATGTTTTGCTCGGCCAGGATCGGCGTGCCGGCAGCGATGCGCCCGACCAGCGGCACGTCAATGACGTCGGTCCGTTCGGTATCGGCGTTTTTGCCTGCCAGCGACCCTTCGGCAGCATGCGGGTCTTTGACCATCAGCGCCCTGGGCTTGGACGGGTCCTTAACGATGTACCCTTTTTCGACCAGTGTCTCAATGTCCTTGTGCGTGGTCGAGGTCGACTTAATGTTCAAAGCAGCGCAGATTTCCCGGACAGTCGGCGGATAGCCTTTCTTTTTGATTTCCTTCTTCATGTACGACAGTATCTTTTGTTCGCGTTCGCTTAAATGGTTCATGCAACATTCCCTCCCTCTGGCAATTGAAAATTTCTATACTATATTATCACACCGCAAACAAAAAGTAAACAGGTGTTCATAAAAAATGTTCGAAAAAATATCAAGGCTGCTCTTTGACCCGAAAGTATGGGGTGAACCAGTATTACCCTAACAATGCCAGAAGCTTCTTTGCTTTTGCAATGGCTGCCGACTTCGCCATAGACGACGCAATATCGGACAAGCCCACCCAACTGGCATCGTCTGCTCCGATGTAGCCGCGCTTTGCGGACTCTGCCAAATACGGGGCATAGCGCAGGGCGACATCAAGCACACGGTTTATCCAAACAGGCGGTTTTTCACCGGTTGACGTCAGTGCTCCTGCGGCTTTGATGCACTCTGTGAGCATCGGCCAAAGCACAGGCAGCAGTTTCACGTCCTTTTCCAGTGCGCGCAACAATTTGGCGGGGCTTACGGCAGGGTATTTCAAAAGAGTCTGCATTGCTCTTTGGATGATTTTTTCGTCGATTTGCCCGTTTTCAATGAGCAGCTTCAACAGATGCGGCGAATAGTATACGGAGGCTTCTGCCTGTGCCAGCAATCCAACAATAATTGTTAAGAACGACAAGGGCAACGGCGACGCATTGACGCTTTTGTCTGTGAGCGGCCCGTCTTTCCCTAAAACCCAATCCCGATGCTCGCAGGCAACTATAGCCTTGCGCTTGGCGTCCCATCGCAGCCATACCGATTGCTTCCACTCGCGTTCAAAAATAGCAACGCCGGGAGCAGTTGGCCATGCTTGGCACTGCCCCTCGGTTTCCAAGTCGTAGGTCCAACCTTTCAACACCTGAAAAACCCTGTCGCTTATGCCGGGCAAAGTCAATGTAAACAATAATGTCTGCTTGGCTGCAACCGTCGGATCAGCCCAATCGACGGTCATTGAAACGCCGTCGTCAATCAGCACAGCCCTTTTTCTGTCCGAAGGCCAAACCTCGATAAATGGCGTATCCATTGCCGCTGCGAAAACTTCTTCCTTGTTAGGCGCATGGCGCACTGGCGGCAGCAAATCTGAAACCTTGCGGGCTGCAGCCACCGCACGCGATGAACCGCTGATTTGAGCGAGCAGACGTATGCACGGCAAGTCAAGGGCGGCATTATCCGCGAGCCCTTTTTCCACGGCAGATTGCACTTCAGGCAACAAGGACTCTATCAACTCGGCAAGCTCGGCGGTTCCCGACAAGAGCCGGGGCGCTTTCAGGGACGCACCGATTAGGTCATCCAATATAGGCCAAACGACAGAAAGCAACCCTTCACGTGCAATGCCATCAAGGGCTGCGGCCAGCGCCGCCAGATGAGATGGTTCCCTAGTGCTCCAGTCCAGCAATGAAACATCGGCTACGCCGGGGCGCAGCAACCCGCGTTCCCATACCTCACTTAATGCTTTCATGGAGTCCTCTTGCGCGTGATGAGTTGAGGAACGCTGCGCCACTAAGAAGTTCATGGAAGCGCCGGGCGGCAGTGGTGCAGCCCTCTTGGCCACTTGGCGCAGGACGAGCCCTTTTTCGTGATAAACCTCTTCGTTCCACCTTGCTTCGCGCAGCGCGACATCGCCCCAAAGGGGGAAAAGAGAAAAGAGTTCTTGCAAATAAGCGCCAAGCCTGTCCGGGAAACCGCATAGGGAATCCGGCATTGCTATATCTGCCCTGCACCACCACCCGTAATTGTTGACATCCATAGCCGTTTCTTTGACTGGGTCGTCCAAATACCGCAGCACCGCTTGTCCCGCCGTGGCCGGCAGCCTTTTCCCTGATTGAAGCAGTATCGGAACATCCAGTTTTTGCAGCGCTCTGACGGATTCTGGGGTTTTCGTTTCCACGTCTAGCCTTGTCATAGCCAAAAATAAATCCGCTTCGAGCGCATCAGTGCCAGTTTCGCGGTAAAGAGCAAGGCGAGATGTAAGGTCAGGAACTGTGACAGTCAAATCGACCATGCTGGGGGTTGACAGCAGGCAAGGCAATTTGTCAAGATCGAGGCAGACGACGTAGTCCCGCGCTCTCAGCGGATGCTCGACGCCACCTTTTTTGTCTGTATCAAAGCCGTATTTCGGGTTTTCCCCTTTGACCCAACATACCATGCTGTATAGCAAAAAGTCGTCGCCTGGACGTAAACCGCGCAGGCTGGCACGGGCTGCTTCGGGGTTTTGATGAGCCAAAGCGTTCGCCACAGACAAGAAGCGTTCGGCTGTTGCATCGTGGACCACCGACGGTTGGTTGACGAGCCTTGCGGCAAGCCCTGTCAATGCTGCGGAGGAAACATCGCCCAATTCAAAAGCCGGAGCCACCCAAACGGGCGGCGTAGCCTGCCAAAGGCCTTGTATCTCTGTTGTTTCCTCTGGGAAAACGTCTGCGCAAATTTTCCATTGCTTCATCAACCGCGCAGCGAGCGAAGCGACAGATTTGTCTTTTTCGCCAGCCAGAAGGGAGAGCCACGGCGCCAGGCTTTTCACGTTTTTTGGGCAAGGGCGGTCGAGAGCGGATTTCAAAACTAATATCCGGGCTTTTTTGGTCGTGGCAGAAAACGCAGCAATAAGGGTTTCGGTCAGCAGGTTGTCGTCCGCTCCATTGACAAGTACCGGAGCCAGACGTGTGACCACTGCGTTGTCGCCGGTCGCCATCAGCGGAATAAGCGAATGTATATGGGAACACAATTCCTGATCGGTGATGTCAAGATCGTCCAACACACCCAGCCAAGACTTGCGGTCGCCGGGACGCACTGAAGCGTCCAGCGCCGTAAAAACCTGCTCCACCGCTTTCTCGCGGGGCAGCCAGCCGCGTTTCACCCCGGCAGGCAGCACCGATCCGAAAGGGCCGGTAGCCGGCGCGTTTACCGCTATGCCGGTTTTTATGTGCTCAGCGAAGCGTTTCTCAATTAGGTCAGAGCCCGGCAAATCTGTCTCGTTGCGTTGACGCAGCTCGGCTTTCAATCCCATTGC
>WRJV01000333.1 GCA_009778415.1 Clostridiales bacterium
CTCCCAACTACCAACTCCCAACTACCAACTACCAACTCAATCCAACTACCAACTACCAACTACAAACTCCCAACTACCAACTACCAACTCCCAACTACCCACTACCCACTACCAACTCAATCCAAACTATGCCACAACAAAGCCCGCAATAAGGAACCCCACCGCAGCAACGGCACCGGCAAGCAGCCCTAGCGGCATCTGAGTGAACGCATGGTTGAAGTTGTTGCACCCAGTCGCTGACGACGTCAAGATCGTGCAGTCCGAGTAGAAGCAGACATGGCTCCCCAGGACGCCGGCCGACAGGACCGCCGACACCGCAAGCGTCGTGCTTCCGCCAATCTGCGAAGACAGCGGGATCACTATAGGCAGCGCGATGATGTACATGCCCCAGTTCGTCCCTGTGATGAACTCCGTAGCCGCCAAAACCAGAAAAATGATTATCGGCATCAGCTGCGGCGTCATAAACTTCGACGCGCTGTCGATCACATATGCGGTGAAGCCGATCACCGCGTTGACTTCAGCAAACAAAAATGCCAGAACCATCAGCATTAGCGGCAAGATCATGTTCTTAATGCCCTGCAGCGTGATGTCCGTGAAATCCTCTGCCGACATCAAGTTTTGAAGCAAAAACGCAAAGAACATGTACCCCACCGTGACGAGCACGCCGATCTGCATGTCCAGGTCAAAATAAATCGTAGCGCCGATCAATATCACCATCGGTATGACAAAATTCAAAATCCTAGGCTTGTCGGGAACTTCCATTCTCACACCGCCCCTGATGTCGATTTTCTCAGAACCCGGAGGCGCAAGCGGGCCGCCGTCGGCAACCCTCTTCTCGGCCTTCTTCATTGGCCCGAAAAGCGGAACAACGCCCAATACCACAAGCGGCACGAGAAACGTCGCCGCCCAGCCGTAATAATTGTACGGAATAGTCTTGATAAAATACATGAGCCCTTCGCCCTCTGGCGCCCATCCGTTAGTCTCAAGCAGCCTGCTGCAAAAAATCGACCATGTTGTGATCGGAACGAGGACGCACACCGGGGCGGCAGTCGAACTGACCACATAAGACAAATACTCCCTGGAAACCTTGAACCTGTCCGTCACAGGCGCCATGCAGGAACCGAGGGTCAGCGAATTCAAATAATCGTCCACAAACATGATCAGGCCAAGCACCCACGTCCAAATCAGCGTACCTTTCCTTGTTTTTGCCGTCCTCGCCACCCAGTTGCCGAAAGCGACCGCACCGCCCGCCTTTTCGATCAGCGTTATGATGCTTCCCATGAGCCCGCAGACAATGAAGAGCCAGGCGATGTCCTCGCTCATCATGACGCCCAGAAGCGAGTCGCTGAACGTTACAAGAAGATTGTCCTCCGCGCCTTTGCTCACCATCATAAACCCCATCAGCGACGCAAGCGTGAGCGCTTCGAGTATCCTTCTTGTGATAAAGATGTAGATGATCAGGAAAAAGGCAGGGATAAGCGACGCCGGTCCTAGATTTTCCGCATTCTCCGGCAGGAACAGGGACAGCACCCACGTGACCCCGATTACGAGGACTACTGCAAGGAGAGAACGGCGGGCATTGAAGTTTTTCGCTTCGTTGTCCAAAAAATTACTCATATGATACCTCCAAAAAAATTAATTGTCGTTTATGTCGCTGAACCCTTCCCCAAGCCCCCATACGGTATCTACGCGGACAACAGTCACAAACGCTTTCTTGTCGGTTTCAGCGATGAATTTTTTAATAAGAATGCTTTCCCTCGGGGAGCAGAGCGTTATGAGCTTAGTCCTTTTGGACTTCGTGTACGCACCTGTTATTTCAACTTCCGTAACGCCCCTTTCAATGTCTCTGATGATGTATTCTGTAACCACGTCAGGCAATTGCGTGATTATTTCCAGCTGGACTATTTTGGTTTCAAACCCGTACAGGACGAAATCCACGGTTTTTGTGAGTATCACCTGCGTGACAAGCGCGTAAAGCGCTATGTTCCTGCCGTAAATCAGTGCGGAAAAGACAATGATCGAAGCATCGATGATAAGCAGTATCTGGCTCAGCGCCACTGTAGGGAGCAGCTTTTTCTTGATGATCTTGGCGATAGCGTCCGTCCCGCAGAAGGCGTAGCCCCTCCAGAACACGAGGCCCGAACAAGTCCCGAAAAACACGCCGCAGAATATCGCCGCAAGAATGGTGTCTTTTTCTTCAAGCAGGTTGAAGTTGACCCTCTCAAATATAAAAATTACTGTGGGGTAAAGTATCGAAAGCAGCAAAACTTTCCTGCCCTCTTTGATGCCCATGATCGCTGAAACGACCACAAGTATGATAATCGCACCGCCGTAGTAGAGGATTGAAAAATCTACATGCACGAATTTCTGGATTATCCTGACCACCCCTGTCAGCCCGCCGCTGGTAAGCCCGTTTGGGAGCATCACCGCAGTCAGCGAAAAGGCCCCGGCAGAGCATGCCACAATGAGGAAGAACAAATCGATGCCAAATTTTTTCAACGCTTTTTTGTTTAGGTATTTGCCTGAAAATGTTTTTAAAAATTTTTTCATGTTGTCTTGCCCTCGTATACGACGAATGCGCTGCTGCCAAAAACATCCACAGCATGGATGCTCAGCCTACCGAACTCGTCCACTATTTTTTCACACTGGTATTCGCCTTCCCTGCCTGAAAAGAATATCATCTCCGGTTTGTGGGCGTCCCCGTCGTAGTTGAAGTCGACGCTCCAGTAGTCAATTAGGCTTAGCGGGTCTGTCTTTGCGACTTTTTTTACAACTTTCTCGGATTCGGCGTCAAAGGGAACCCCCTTAACGTCCATGCTGTATGATTCCAGCTTCACGCTCAGCATTTTTTTGCTGCTCAGTTCAACAGGCACTGCAGTCACGCTGGCGGTGGCTGAGCACTTTGCCCTACCAGTAATATCGTCAGTTTGTTCCAATGCTTTAAAGTCCGCGCCGGACATGATAAGGCGCTTGCCGGCCCCAGCGAAAGCCAGGCTGCCAAGGTCGCAGGATATCCACTTGCGGTTCATCCTGCTTGCAACGTTCGCAAGCGTCCCCGACCCGCCGAAAAAGTCTGCGCAGATGTCGCCTTCCCTTGAGCACCCCTCTATTATCCTTTCCAGCAGCGCCTCGGGTTTTTGCGTGGCGTACCCGGTCCGCTCGGCCGACGTCCTGCCTACCATGTCGACCTGCCAAACGTCCTTCATGTTTACCATCGTATACCAGCCCAGCTCGTCCTTGTACTCTTTGACCCCTTTGAACCGGTAAGGCTTGAAGCCCCTGTTGTAAGATTTTTCTGCTTGCGGCTTGTAAAAGTACTTGCCCGTCTTGGAATAGAACAGGAGCGTGTCGTGCTTCCTCGCGAAATGCCTCTTGCTTGTGCCCCCAGATTTGTAGTTCCATATCACCTCGTTGACGAAATTCCTCTCTCCGAAGATTTCATCCAGCATCACCTTGGCGTAATGGGCTGCATGCCAGTCGAGGTGAATCCAGAGGCACCCGTCGTCAGCCAGCAGGTCGCGTATCATGAAAAACCGGGTGCAGAGCATCTTAAGGTAGTCTTCCATCCCGTTTTCCCAAGTGTCGTGGTAGGCATAGAGCTTTATCGGCGGTGCGCCCCTCGCTTTTTCTGAACTCAATTTGACTATCGCGTCATAGTTAGCCTTGGAAAAAAAAGGCGGGTCGATGTAGACAAGGTTGATTTTCCCGCAATAGCCGGCGTCAGCCATGTGCTTCATCCACTTCATGTTCTCCCCTTTGACCAGCAGGCCGCTCCCCGTAGCGCCTTTTGATTGAAGCACCGTTTTGAAGCTGCCCGGCACAGCGGCTTCGTATTCGGCCCTTGCCTCGTCTATTGTCTTCTTAAGTTCCCCCAGCAAACTCATGTTACCTCCTCTTGCCCAGCAGCGCCTGCTTAAGCTCAGGCCGCCCCGCCTTGTCAAGGGCTTTTTCAACTGTTGCCCTGTTCTCTGGTTTGTTGAAATGCAGAAGCGCCCTTTGCATCCTCTTTTCCTCTTGTGTGTCAGGGACGTAAACCTCTTCCAGCGTGAAAGGGTCCATCCCCGTGTAGTACATGCAGGTTGAAACCGTTCCCGGCGTAGGGTAGAAATCTTGGACCTGGTCAGGCACAAACCCAGTGCTTTTTAAGTATAACGCAAGTTCCACTGCGTCTTCAAGAGCGCTACCGGGATGAGACGAAATAAAATACGGGACGAGGTACTGCTTTAGCCCGAGTTTTTCGTTTGTTTTCCGGTATTCTTCCGAAAACCTGTTGAACACGCCCATTCCAGGCTTCCTCATGGCGGCAAGCACCCTTTCGGAAACATGCTCCGGCGCAACCTTCAAAACCCCGCTGACGTGGTGCCTGCAAAGCTCTTCCAGAAAACCGCCATCCTTGTCTGCGAGCAGGTAGTCGTACCTGATTCCGGAGCGCACAAACACCTTTTTCACACCGTCGATTCCCCTGACAGCTTTCAGTATGGCCAAGTACTCGGCGTGGCTGGGCTTTATCTGCGGGCAAATTGACGGGTACAAGCAGTCCCTGTCCATGCAGGCCCCATGCGCAAGCTGCTTCTCGCAGGCTGGCTGCCTGAAATTTGCGGTGGGGCCGCCCACGTCGTGAATATAGCCTTTAAAGCCCGGCTTTGCGGCCAAAGCCTTTGCTTCATTAACTATGGAATCCTTGCTCCTGCCCCTCACCGCCCTGCCCTGGTGATAGGTTATCGCGCAGAACGAGCACCCGCCAAAGCAGCCCCGGCTTCCCGTGATGCTGAATTCCACTTCTTTTATTGCCGGGACGCCGCCAGCCGCGTTGTATGCCGGGGCGCAGGCGCGTTCGTAGGGCATTTCATATATGTCGTCCAGATCAACGCCTTCAAGGGGCGGCATTGGTGGGTTTTGGACTACGCACTGGCTGCCGCCGTATGGTTCGACCAGCCTTTTGCCAATAATGTGGTCGCTGTTCCTGACCTGTACCGCAAAACTTTTGCAGTAGGCTTTCTTGTCCTTTGTTATATCATCAAAATCCGGTAGGATTTCCGTATCGCCGTCTGCCGGAAAACCGCCCATGTCTGTTGCGCTTCGCCTGAAGCACGTCCCTCTTACCCACGTTACGTCCGAGATTTTGATCCCGGCATCCAGAGCCTCTGCAATTTCGCACACGCTCCGCTCGCCCATCCCGTAAACCAGCAGGTCCGCTTTTGAGTCAAGCAGAACGGAACGTCTGACTTTGTCTTCCCAGTAATCGTAATGGGCGAATCGCCTGAGGCTCGCCTCGATGCCACCGATTATTACCGGTACGCCCTTGTAAGCTTCTTTTGCCCTGTTGCTGTAGACAATAACAGCCCTGTCGGGCCTTTTCCCTGCTTCTCCGCCGGGCGAGTAAGCGTCATTTTTCCTCCTGTGCTTGAAAACAGAATAGTTGTTGACCATCGAGTCAACGCAGCCTCCGCTGATCAGAAACGCAAGCCTCGGCCTCCCAAAACGCTTGAAATCTTCTGCGTCCCTATAGCCGGGCTGGGCGATTACCGCCACTTTGTAGCCTCTGCCCAAAAGCAGCCTCCCGATGATTGCCGCACCAAACGACGGGTGGTCCACATAAGCGTCGCCCGTCACCAAAACAAAATCCGGCTGGTCAAACCCTGTTTTTTCCCATTCTTCCGCTGTCATCGGTAAAAAGGCCATCCGACCGTCTATTTCCTCCCCAGTATCCGCACTATGAACAGGAAAATGTTCACAAAATCCAAGTAAAGCGAAAGCGCCCCGACGATGGCGATCTTAGTGGCGGCTTCAGCCCCTGCCGTCTCTGCATATGAAAAATACGCGGTCTTAATCTTGTTTGTGTCGTACTTTACAAGCGCAAGGAACACAAGCAGCCCTACGATGCAGATTATCAGGTCCAAGGTGCTGCTCTTCAGCAGGAATATGTTGACGACAGACGCAATGATCACTCCCAAGAGCCCAAACAGCAGGATTTTCCCCATACCAGACAGGTCAGCTTTTGTGGTGAGGCCGACTACGGACATTATCCCAAAGCTCACTGCCGTAAGCGCAAACGCCAGTATCATAACCTCGCCTGCGTAAATGAACCCGATGACCGTAAGAGTCACCCCGTTGAAAACCGAATAGACGATGAACATCGCGGCAGCGGTGCCAACCTTCATTTTGAGCGCTCGCCCCGACAGCACGAAGACGAGTGCAAGCTCCACTACGCAAAGCACGATGTACGTCGGCCCACTGAACAAGAAGTTGAACACCTGCCTGCTTGCCGATGCCAGCAAAAGCGTCGCAAAACCGCTCAGCGCACTGGTCAGGAGCCCAAAGAACATCCAGCCATACACTTTAGCCATAAACGAGTTGACGCTTTGCTTGGAGCCGCCATACGCATATACGCCCTTTACTGCTTGTGCCTCGTAATAATCATCATACGCTTTTTTCATAAGCCCATCCTCCTTTTGATGTTTTGCTGCACCACGAACCCCTAAGTCGCTATACAGCTACAATATTATAATACCTGATGACTACAAATAATTCAACCTCCGTCATTCGCCTGCCTTCTTTGGGTTTACGTGCACCATGCAGTGCTTGACGTTCTTTACGCGGCTTTCGATTTCGTCGTGAATTTTCTCCGCTATGTCGTGGGACTCGTTCAGTGTCGAATTGCCGTCTGCGCCTATTTCAAGGTCAACATATATTTTGTCGCCAAACAGCCTCGTTTTCAGCTGGTCTATCCCCAGCACGCCTTCGTGCTCGTTGACTATCGCCGTTATTTCTGCTGTGCACTGGTCGTCGCAGGCCCTGTCGGTCAACTTGCCCACTGCGTCCATGAATATGTCATAGGCTGCTTTGAGGATGAATATGCATATTACTACGCATGCCACCGGGTCAAGCACCGGATACCCGAGCCTTGCCCCTAAAATCCCCGCGAAACTCCCCACTGACGAAAGTGCGTCAGACCGGTGGTGCCACGCTTCTGCCATCAGCGCCACCGAGTCGATCTTCTTCGCGGCCGACCTCGTGTACCAGTACATCCCCTCCTTCATCGCGACGGACGTCACCGCAGCTATCAGCGCAAGCAAGCCAGGGATGGTCATAGCATGGTAATTCCCGCCTGCAATGCCGATTATTTTGTTTACGCCGCTGTACCCTATCCCTATGCCGATTAGAAACAGGATAACCGACAAAAGGATGGCTGCAACGCATTCCATGCGCTCATGGCCGTACTGGTGCTCCTTGTCCGACTCCTTGCTGGACATTTTCACCCCTGCCATTACGATGACCGTCCCGCAGACGTCCGACGCGGAATGCACCGCGTCTGCCACCATGGCGCTGGACATCGCGACAATACCGGCAAATAGCTTGAAAGCCGATAAAGCCACGTTTACGCCAATGCTTATCCAGGACACCTTCATCGCAATGCGTTTTCTTTTCGTTGCGTCCATGTATCTTCCCCTTTATTATGCGAAAACGCACCTGCGGAACCACTGTCCCCACAGATGCGCAACCCCCGCAATCTGCTGCCGCAAAAACGGCCCGGCGCCGCGTCCCAAAAAGGGCTGGCGCCTGCTCAGCTAAAACATATTATTAAAATACCACATGAACGACAAATTGTCAATTGTTTTTGGCTTCGCCCCCGACTCGCTTCAAGCACAACGCTGCGGCAAACCCGCTAAGCAGCAGCGCGATCCAGCTAGGCAGGTTTGAACTGTTTCCCGTTTGCGGCAGGGCGCCCCCCATGGCAGCAGCGGGCGCATCCGGTGTTGCGGCGGCAACCAAAAGGTCGGGAGGCGGCGCGTCGTCGGGCTCCTCCTCGTCAGGGACCATGCTGTCGTCAATCTCTTCTTCAGAAAACGATCCGATGACAGAAGCCGGATCAGACGGCGTGTCGTCAAGGGGCGTTTCAACCGGCGGCCGCGGAATCGTCCTGCTCTCTCTGTTGCCGGAATACCTGTTTGTGATTACCGCCTCCGACCATGTCATGGGCCCTTCGTTCCAAGCTGGCTGCACGTAGGCAATGCTGTAGTCCAGCAGCGAATTTTCATCGTCGTAGGGCGTAAAGACCCCATTTTCGTATGAACCCTCGGAAACGGTGTACATAACAGGCGAGGTCGTGTTCGCTGCGCTTATCTTGGTGTTGTACCTCATCACTTCCGGCCACGTGTACTTCCACGAATTTGCCGCGTTCAGCCGCACCGGGTCTGCGTAAGGCACGCCGTCGGCATAGAGCTGAACCCATGCTGAGGGCAGCCGGTCGCCCTGCCAAACCTTGTGGACAGTCAGGTCGGCAAACCCGCTCACCTCGATTCGGCCGTTGTTGCCCAAAAGGCTCAGCTGCATGTTCCCCAAATAGTCGTGGTTCCTGGCAAAGGAATACGACTCTGTCGTGTCTTCGCTTTTCGCCAATGTATCAAAGCCGGCGCTTTTGTACTCCCCTTCAGGCACATACAGCCAACCCGTTGAATCTGCCTTAATGCCGGTTACGTCGTTGTCAACCGGCTTGTATTGCGTTGAGAGGTACGCGGTGTCTTCAGCGTCTGCGTCGAAATACTCGTCCAAGTAGTAATACTCTTTGACAGGCGAATCGGCCATGGCCGGTTCAAAGCCCATGTCGCCCAAAATGTAAAGGTGCGTGTCGTCGACAAAATAGTAGTACGGGTTGTTGGGGTCGGGCTCAAAGGCCGCCAGCGTCGTGTCGTAGGAATCTGCCCCGTCGTAGCGCCAATCGTTGGAATAGAAATAGTAACCCTTCCCGTCGGGTGTCTGGTTGTGCTTCTTGTAATCGTCTGAAATGCTCGCAAGCGGCAGGTCTTCGTCCAATGTGACCGTGTAGATGGCCCTGATCGGGTAGATGTCCTTGCTTATGTCAAGCCCTGTGACTTTGTTGTCGCTGCCGTGTTTTTCCGCAACCGTCCGCATAGGTATCAGGCTGGCAGGTATGTACCAGTGGACCAGCTGCTGCCCTGCTATCAAGGGTATGTCCAGGGCTTCGCTGCCCTTTAGGCCGAACATCCCGTCTTTCAAGACGGTGGCTACGCTCAAGTACATGTAGAGCGTGTTGGTGTCTCTGCCTGCAATCCTGTCTGAAACCGTGAAATCTGTAGGATACATGTCAACGATGCAAGCAGCGCCGCCAGAAGGCTGCACCCGCCCTTCCCCGTCGTAGTAAAGCCCGACGAATTCGGTGTCGTAGTCCGCGTACCAGCGAAGAGAAGCCTTGAAGTGGTCGTCGTCGTCGTAATACATTGCGCCCCCTGCTATGCTCGTAAGAATGATTTCCTTCGCCGTTTCCCTGTCTACGCCCAGCCTGGCCGTCAAAACGTCCAAGTAGGTGGTCATGGTGTCACCTCCGCTCTCTGCTTCGTTTACGATTGCGGAAGCGAACAGATTCCCTTTGTGCATTTCGCCGTTGACCCATATGCCCTTCTTCTCTTTGACGCGCATGTACTTGCCGATGGGGTCTGATATGACCAGGTAGCCTGAAGTGTTGGGCCTTGCCCGGTCGCTGGCTGTCGGGTAGCTGCTCCCCATGGACACAATGTCAAGGGCTATGTTCTGAAAAGCCTTGTGCAGGCTGTCCCCGTCGGTTGCGGGGAAGTACCCGTCGTTGTACGCCCAGTCCTTTATGTAGTGGTCATAGTTCGTCACGTCATTCAGCGCCACGTCAAGGGGCGAACCTGTCTTTTCGTACACCGGAAACTCTACGGTGTTCACGCCGGCGGTGAATTGGTCCAGCAGCTCCCCCATGTTGTACGTTAGGCCGTCGAAATCTTCCTCGTTCTCGTATGCATGGTTCTTCGGGTCCATCACGGAGTTCGCATGCACGCCGGCAACGCCAAGGCCTATGTTGTAAAAATGCATGTAACCGTTGTCTTTGCCAAAATAATAGTCGCTGACCTGCTGCTTCCAGTAAGCGGCGGACAGCACAGTGAGCAGGTCGATGCCCATGTCAATGCTGTCTGTAAAGTTTCCGTCGCCGCATGTGTAGCCGTCAGGGGCGAAGGACTCCGGGTGCTCAAACCCGTAGTCCAGCCACCCTAAAGTCGGTTCGCCGTCTGTGAGCAGCACCATCACGGGCCTGCGCGGCAACGTGACCGACCGGCCCTTTGCGGTTTCGTACGTATAGTCAATGTCCCTGTTGTCCATCAGTACCTGTGCGCCCCTGTAGATGCCCATCTGCGTGGGCGTGGCGCCTCCGACGGCGACCGTGCCCATGCCCAGATCGTCGACCGCTGGGTTTATCGTTATTGTTTGGCCGTCGGTTGTGATCTGAAAGTAATACGGCTTTCCTGACGCGTTCACAGCTCCCATCGCCTCTAGCTCATCCAGCGTTGGATAATGCTTCAGCTTCAGTAAATCATAGCACCTGACCATGTTGACGCCGTTGTCGTCATAGCCGCCGTACGAGACCACAGCCACCCGGTTGTTGGGGTTCGCTTCCATGATTGTGTCTATCGCGTCGTTCAGCGCCTCGGTCATGACCACCGACCGGCGGCGGGAACCCGCTGAGGTGGTAATTGAATACACGTACATGCTGTTGGAGAAGTCCAGTATAAAGACCGTGTCTGTGGGTTCCTTCGCGCTCTCTATCGAGTAGCCTTGCGAAAGCGCAGAAAGCGTCACGATGAACTCGTCTTCCGCTACGCTTTCGTAATACTTTACGTCGCCGTCGGGCTCGTAAAACGTCACGCTGTCTTCTGAAACCGTCTTGTCTACCCAAAGCTGGCCGTTGTCCATGGTGGACGGCGGAAAATAATCCAGGAAATACGACGTGTCCGGGTCTGCCACCATGTTGAACACCGACCGGTAGTCAACCTCGTCCACGGCCGCCGCGAGCGGCGAGAGTACAAAAATAAACATGGCACACAAAACCAAGCGTACAGGCATCGTTTTTTTCATATACACTACTCCTTCAACTTTTCATGAATTCTTGTGCGTATTATGAGCATTACCGATTAAGTATAGCAGAAAAAAGTGTGAATGTAAATTTTTTATTCATCATATTCGTCATAATTTGTATTCGTTCCATTCTGAAAGGCCGAGGACTTCATTCTGCCAACAAATCAAAGGCGTACAGGGACGCTGAACCGTCAAAGAGCATGACGGGGTTGACGGCTTGGTCGCCGATCCGCGTTTCAAAATGGAGGTGGGGCCCTGTTGAATAGCCGGTGCTCCCGACTTCGCCGATAACGTCGCCTTTTTGCACCATGTCGCCTGCTGCCACGAAAATGGCGCTCATATGGAAATAATAGCTCTTGAACCCGCCTCCGTGCTCGATGGCTACGGTGTTCCCAGTGTTGAGCAAATACTCGGCAAAGACGACGCGGCCGCTGTTCGGCGCCGCTACAGGGGTTCCGGCTTCTGCGGCTATGTCTACGCCCCAGTGGTACCTTGGGTTTGACCAGTTGCTGTTCGTGTAGCGTATCGAACCAAACTCCGTTGAAATGCGTCCGTTTACCGGCCAAACGAACGCACCCTCCCAGTACATCTCATCGTCAAAAGTGTTGTACAGCGGAGGTATCTTTTCGCGGTACTGCGCATACGCTTTCGCTGAACTGGCTTCGGTGATTACCGGGTTTGACGTGTCCACAATCAGGTTTTGGGTGTCAAAATCATATGCTGTGACAGAGACCTCCGCTTTCCAGTCAAAATCCCCTGCCGAAGCTTCCACCGAATACTTCCCTGGCTTCCTTGTGTTTCCCACAGGCACCGCCGCAAACCACTCGCCGTCCCCCTCGTCCACAAAGACTGAAAGCCCCAAATCCGTCTTTGCGGCTGGCTTGACGCCGTCAGGTACATTTTCCAGTTTCATGACGAAAATCTCCCCTTGAGACAGGGATGCCCTGCCGGTGAAAAATTCAGGGTCGGGAGGGGGCACGGTGAATTTTTTGTAAAATTCAAAGTACCCGTAGGATTTGCGCTTTTCCTTTGGCTTATCAATTCTGACGGACAGGTAATATTCCCCCGGCTTTTCAAACAGCTCTTCATGCCACTGCTCGATGCCACCTGATGCCACGAGCTCCCCGTCGCGTTCCAGCACAAAACTGGCATCGTAGCCCTCCGGGGTTTTAATCCTTCCGTCTACACCTCGCACATCGCCAAAGTACAATGCGGAATGCTCGTGCTCCGGCAAGAATTCCTTGTAAATTAAGCCGCCAAGAACAGCTGCGTTCCATTCATAGCTATCAGGAAAAAGAACGGTGCCGAGCGCCCACACAGAAACAGCCGGCACGCTCTCGTAGCCGGCGCTGTCGTACATATAGCCGATGAAAACCCCTGCTGCCAGAAGCAGCAGGACCAACGCGACAAGGATAGCCAGAATCTTTTTCTTCATTGCTGCGCCCGCTGCGGAAACTAGTTTGAAGCCGCCTTCTCGAGGGCGGTGTACGCAACTTTCCCGACCAGCGTGGTCGGCAGCTCTTTGCGGAACACGATTGTCTTCGGTACGCTCCACTTTATCAGGCGCTCTGCGCAGTACGCCCGAAGCTCGTCGGCAAGCTCGCTGTCGCCTCCGGCGTTGTCCGCGAGCACTATGAACGCTTTTACGCTCTTGCCCTGGTAGTCGTCGTGGACGCCTATGACGCACGCTTTTGAAACGGCAGGGTGCGACTCAAGCACGTACTCAACCTGCGGCGGGTAGACGTTGACTCCGCTGACTTTGAAGATGCGCTTGATGCGGCTTTTAAAGTAAAGGTAGCCGTCGGCGTCCATGTACCCCTGGTCCCCTGAGTGCAGCCAAAGCTTGCCGTCGCTGTGAATGCGGAGAGTTCTTGCGGTGGCTTCGCAGTCGTCCAGGTAGCTAACCATCAGCTGTGGCCCTGCGATGCATATTTCCCCTTCTTCGTTCGGTGGCAGGACTTCGGTTGTATCCTCCCTGACGATGCACGTTTCCATGTTGACCATAGGTACGCCAATGCTGCCTTTTCTGTAATTCCCCGGCGGCGTGAGCACGCAAGCCGTAACGCATTCCGTCGTCCCATAGCCCTCAAGAAGGTCGACCTTGCTCCCCTGCGCACGCAGCGCGGCGTCAAATTTCATCTTCGCTTCGTGGGGGAGCGAATCACCGCCCGAATAAGCCCCCTTCAGCTTGTCGAACCTGACGCTCTTGAATCCGGGATCCCTGAGCAGGGCTTCAAACAAAGTGGGGACCCCTGCGATGAACTGGGGTTTGTGCTTCATCAACGCGCCGATGTAGTTCTCAGTGCTGAACTTGGGTATCAGTATGCTCATGCCCCCGCAAACCATGGCCATATGGATGCACAGCCCGAGCCCAAAGCCGTGAAACACCGGCAGGATTGCCACAATGCTGTCGCCGGCCTCAAAATCAGACGTTTTCTGAGTATTGACTGCAAGCGCGTTGAAAGAAAAATCGCTGAGCACGATGCCCTTTGGCAAATCGGACGTTCCGCCGGAAAACAGGATTACCGATGCTTCATGGCAGCCTCTGCCTGATTCTTCCTGCTTTTCCGAGGCTGCAGCCCCGGTTTTCAGAAAGTCCTTCCATTTGACGAGCAGCCCCGCATTTGCCGGCAATTTCGCCTTGTTGGTCAAGCTGTACGCGATTGCCTTCAGTTTTGGCAGGTAGTCCGCTATTCCGCACACGACAAGCTTCTCCACGGCAGTTTTGCCTATTATGTCCATGAATTTCGGCACGAACATGTCAACGGTCACCGCCCACTTGCTCCCGGTTTTATTCAAATAGTATTCAAGGTCTACAGACGGCGACAACGGGTGCACCATCGCCACCCTCGCGCCTATTTTATTGACTGCGTAAAATAAAATGACTGCGTTTGGTATGTTCGGCAGCGCCAAGGTGACGCAATCGCCTTCCTCGACCCCAAGTGCGCAGAGGGCGTCAGCGGCATTGTCGATTAGGCCTGTCAGTTCCTTGAAAGTCAATTTCGCGCCCATGTACTCAACTGCAAAAAACTCAGGGTTCGTTTTCGCCCTTTCCGAAAGGATCCCGTACAGCGACAGCTCCGGCACTTCGGTTTCGGCGGGCCTGCCATTGTAGAACTTTATCCATGGCTTGTAATCTAAACTCATTTCCCCTTCCAACTCCTTTTCTTTTATTTTATTTTATTTTAGCTCTGTATTGAAGACTCAAACAGCGTCTCCGGGTTTTCAACATAACTCTTGAATATGTCCAAAGACCGGGCAAAATAATACCCGTCTGCGATCCTCTCGTCGAGAGTGACTTTCACTTCCACCATGTTCCGCACCGCCGGGGCTCCGGATTCGTCCGGCACCAGCTTCTTCCCTATTTTGCCGATCGCGACGAAAAGCGAGCAAGTCCCCCACTCGTAGAGGTGGTGGAACGGCGCTTCAATGCCGACGCTCCCCAGATTGGCAACAAACGCGCTGCAGTGGAGAGGGTCGATTTTCTCGAGGCTTTTCGGGAAGCACATGTGAAACTCCAGCCAGGTGAGGATGTTCACAACAGCCCTCAAGACAAACCCGGGGAGTTTGATGAGCAGCGATATTACAGCGTCGTCGTCCTTTTCCGCCCCCTCTTTCGCTTCGGAGATGCCGCCGATTATCCTTGCTATGACCTCCTTGTCGTCGTATTCCTGCTTGACCCTCATCTTGACGGAGGTCTCGCTTCCCTCGTCGGTGTAGGCTCTGCGGGCAATGAAGCAGATGTCCATGTCCTCCCTCTGGTAAAGCCTTCTGCCCATCACAAAACGGTTTAGCCCCGGCCGTTCGCGCATAGTTTTTACAAGCGCAAGCAGCATCGCCTGAAAAAATGTACACACCTTGTTTTCATCTATCCATGCAAGCAGCGGCCCCACGTTGAAATCGACATTGTAAAATACTTGTGAGTCGCAGCGCCGTTTCATGATGAAAGGCATTATTGCGTTCAAATCATACGGGCTTGGTATCCTCGAAATCCCCTTTTTCATACACCCTCCTGTTTTTATCCTCTGATCATCCCCCGAGGTGGGCTGTCGCCCTTGTCCACAGTTTCCACTGACGATACATTATATCATCAGGCTTTTGAAATTACAAGTGTTTTTCCACTTTCTGCATAATGTACCAAAAATGTATCATTAATGTATCATATGCGCTTATAAATGGCGGTTGTTTAAAATTTTTTTTTGATATTTTGATTAAGTTTTTTACAACTTTCGAGTGCTTATCCCTGTAATTTTCAAGCATTTCTGTAACATGTGCATATCTAAAAATTGCCGCATTAGGAAATATTACAAAAAAAAACTCTTGATTGTTTTTATCCGATATATTATAATAGATTGTATGGCATATGAATCAGGAGAAGGGAGAATGTTATGTTATTGACAAGAGAGTGCGATTACGCAGTACGTGTTGTCCGATACCTTTCTAATTTGGAAGTCAACACTGTGGGGGCAATCTGTGAGCGGGAGAACATCCCCGCGCCTTTTGCCTACAAAATCTTGAAGAAACTTGAACACGCTGGCATAGTAAAATCCCGCCGCGGCGCTGACGGCGGCTATCGGCTTGTGAAAGACCCCGATGACATTACTTTACTTGATATCATTGCCGCTGTTGACACGCGGCTGTTCGTCAATGAATGCCTGAGACAGGACTACATCTGCCCACGCAACATAAACGGCAATTGCTGTGGCGTACATGATGAGCTGTGCAGAATACAAGACATCGTCGTCAATGCGCTCAGAGAAAAAAGCATCCACGATCTAGTTTAAATCTTCATCCACATCTGGTTTCCACAAAATTAAGATACGTGTACCTGTTCCTCCCGCCTTGCTTTGACAAATACAACGCGTCGTCCGCACATTTCAAGTACCCTTCCCAGTTGTGCGTGTGGGCGACTTTACCTGTCGTTACGCCTATTGAAACGGTGACGCAATCGGCGACAGGGCTGTCGGCATGGGGGATATTCAGCGCTTGCACGTTTTCAAGCAGCTTTTGCGCGATTGCGCGGGCGCCGGATTCGTCGGTGTTTGGCAGGATGGCTACAAACTCCTCGCCCCCATAGCGGGCGACAAAGTCGTTTGCCCTTGCTACGCCGTCAGCCAGCACCTGTGCGATCGCTTTCAGGCATACGTCCCCCTGTTCGTGGCCATATGCATCGTTGTATTTTTTGAAATGGTCCACGTCGATCATCAGCGCGCTCATTGACCCGCTGGACCGCGACAAAAAACTCATGATGTGCTGCAGGTTGCTTTCCATGTACCGCCTGTTGTAAATGCCTGTCAGCGCGTCGTGGTTCACTTTTGTGAACAAATCCTGAATCGTATTTGAAAGGTTGCCGAACTCGTCGTTTCGGTCAGCGCCGTAGATGTTTTCTTCTTGGTTGTCTTTTACCAAGGTCAAGCTGTGAATCAATTGTTCAAGCGGCTTGAATATGAGCCGGTAGCTCACTGCGTTTGTCGTAAATGCGAACGCCATCAGCAAGAAGAGCAGAATAACGGTTATTGGCAAAAACAACGGCAACCCGATCGAAGACGATGGGTCGTAAAGGATAACCGCCGACCAGTTTGTGTACTTGATGGGTGCTATTGTTGCGTAGCGGTACTTGCCCAAAGCCAGTTTTGTAGCTGTGGGTGCTATGCCGGCTGCGTCGCGCGCCCCGGCATCTTCTGCAACGGCGCTAAGTGCAGCAAGGAATGCCTGGTCCGAAAACTCGTCCTCGATTTTTCTCTCAAAATCGTTGTACATGAACTTGTCTTCACCAAGCAGCGAACTGTCCATGAATATAATGCCGTTTTCATCCACGACGAGGCCGCAGATGCTGCTGTTGTCGTATTGGGCAAAAAGCTCTCCCGCCAAATGGGAGAAGTCCAGCCCGGTAGAGATGACCCCAAGCAAAACGCCGTTGTTCGCAACCTTGTAGTCCAGCCATACCCGTTTCCTTTGTATAATGTTGTCCATGGCAACGCTGAGGATGTACTCCTTGTCCGACGCGATGCAATCGAAATACCATTCGTCGTCCGGATTGCTTGAGTCAAGGGTGACTACAGGGCGAATCGCGTATGTATTAATGTCATCTACCTTGAATTCGTGCAGTGTTTCTTCAATGCCTATGTACAGGTTGTTGCTGTACAGCTCCCCTATCATGCCAGCCAGTTCTTCGTATGCGAGGGCTCTTTTGTCGTTGTCGTTGTCATCGGCAAGCCATTCTGTTACGGCAGACGAGCGGGCAGCCGCCGACACGAGTTCAATCTCCTTTAAAACATGGGAGCTGAGCGTATTGGCGGAGCTGGCTGCGTAGTGCATGGCATGGTCGGTGGAAACTTGCCTTACGATGCCACTGAATGCTGCATACATGGCTACCGTCATAAAGAGAAAAGCAACAGTGAACAACGCAATGTTCGCGTTCCGGAACCGTACGGAAATCTTGCCTTCGGCAAAGAAAACCCTGCGCAGCCCCCTACTGTTCATACGCTTGTCTGTCAAGGCTTTGTCCCTCCTCGATCGCCTCCCCCCAACAACCCTAAGTCAATTATACCATGGATGGCGCAAGTTTTATAACAAATTTTAACGTGCTTCCAACATTGTTGGTCAAAAAGCGAACCAGTGTGGTATAATAACGAAAAAGAGAGTAAAAGGAAGTGCGCTTTGTATGAAAAAAATAATTTTGCTTGCGACTGGCGGCACCATTGCCTCAGACCGGCACGGCGAACATGACAGCCTCCAGCCGGCAATATCGGCCGATGCGCTGGTTACGTTCGTGCCACAGGTAAAAACCATATGCGAGTCCCACGCGAAGGACATCATGTTCCTCGACTCCTCGAACATCCAGCCCGAAGAGTGGCGCGTCATCGGGAGGGCTATCTACGAGGCGCTTGCAGACTACGACGGCGTTGTCGTTACCCACGGGACAGACACATTGGCATATACTGCCTCAATGGTCGCCTTCATGCTGAGGGGCCTCACAAAGCCGGTTGTTTTTACCGGTGCGCAGCTGCCGATTTCGGAGCTGATGTCGGACGGCCGCAAAAACCTCGAATCGTCTTTTGCTGCCGCCGCCTCGGGCACAGCCGGAGTCTATGTGCTGTTTGACAACAAGATCATAAACGCCACGCGGGCAACGAAACTGCGTTCAATGGGGTTTGACGCTTTTGCGAGCATCAACGCTCCGGCATGCGGTTCGGTCGATTCACGCGGCATCCTGTTCACAAACCCGGTGGTGCAAACCGGGCACAGGCAGCTGTGCGACAACATCTGCCCCGACGTTTTCCTGCTTAAGGTGATCCCCGGCACAAACCCGCTGATTTTCGACCGGGTCATCGAAATGGGATACCGGGGCATCGTCATTGAGGCGTTTGGCGTCGGCGGGCTGCATTACGCCCACCGAAACTTGACCGGCAAAGTGAAGCTGCTTTGCGAGAACAACATTGCAGTCGTGATCATCAGCCAGTGCATGTACGATTCGACAGACCTCAACGTTTACGACGTGGGCGCAAAGCTCCCGGATCACGTCATCAGCGGCAGGGACATGACCGCCGAGGCTGCCGTGACGAAGCTGATGTGGGTGCTCGGGCAGACTGCTGACCTGAAGGACATCACTGCCATGATGCAGACGCCGCTCTGCGGTGAGATCAGCTGACAGCGCCAACGCGGGCGACGCCCGCGCACTGCGCATGAGCGCGGTGCGCGGTGGTTTCCCATATTTTACCTTTTCGTAAGAATTCTTAAACCTTCCGTAAAGCTTCCCGGTTCCAAACCTGATATTCTGAGGGTGTTAAACTAGGAACCGTGCGGCGGCGTTTGCCGTCTAAGAGGAAAAGGAAAGCGAGGTTTACCCTATGAAAAGGAAAAGAATTTGGGCGCATTTTTTGTTGGCAGCCATGATATTTTTTGTTTTTACCACATGTTCAACCACTGTTTGCATCGGTGCAGCCGCTAATGCAGACGGAATCGACGATGACAAAACTCTGTCACCGTACTTTTTTGTCGAGGGCACAGGCGGCTCGGCCGACAGTTTCCCGTTGAAAGAAACGAGAGTCGCAGCCAATGTAAATGGGGTCATCGCTGACGTCTACGTCACTCAGACTTACGCCAACCAAGGCAGCAAGCCGATAAACGCCAGCTATGTCTTCCCTGCGTCCAGCAAAGTCTCCGTCCATGGCATGAAAATGGAAATCGGCGACAAA
>WRJV01000334.1 GCA_009778415.1 Clostridiales bacterium
GCATTGTAAGGGTAAGTGAAATGTCCTTAAACACTTTGTCTGGTTCTAATGGTTTGGCTAGAAAGTGCAGCGGGTGTACATCGAAAAGCTGGCCAGCCAGCTCTTGACCGGAATAAAATGAATCGACTCACATCCCCAAGAACTGCAGTAAACCATAATCACAATATTATTGTAATCTATGCAGCCGCTTTAATGTCAATAGCTTTCTTAAAAATTTTAGACCTGCACTAATGTTAAGGGCCGTGTCGTGATGGACGACACGGCACAGGTTTGCCATTTTCTTACCTTTTTTTGAGGTATATCTTGCGAAAATTGGGTGGATAAAAATGAGCACAGGCGAAAACTGGGGAAAAACGGCGTTGACATGCCGGCGCCGGCTGGTCAAAATTATTGCAGAACTAACGAACAGGCTGGCCTGCAGCGAAGGTTTCAAAAACGCCGCCGACGCGCTGATCGGGCCAGTGTCGGTTGACGAGCGCACGATGCCCAGGCCGAAATCGACGGGGCCGCAAGCAGGCAAAACTCATTCAAAAGATAATTGACGAGGTGACAATGTCGGTGACGCCAATACGTGGGGACAGGTCCGTGCCTAGAAACTTTTCGCCAAGGAAATGCAAATTTCACCACAACCGAAAAGCGAATTGTTGATTTTGGGAAGGTACATGGATCAAAAGCAAGAAGATCAAATTGTACCGTTTGACATAAAGCGGCTTCCCAAACAAGAGTGCTGCTGGTATAATTGTAACATAAACCGATAATCAGGGATGATTAAAATTCATCGAATAAAGGAGGCAAATATGGACGACAGGATCAAAAAGCTGTCAAATGTGCTGGTACACTATTCCTGTGACGTAAAGCAGGGCGAAAGAGTGCTTATTTCCTACGAAGGGGAGTCTTCAAAGCCCCTCATAAAGCAGCTCGTGAAGGACGTCTACGCCAGCGGCGGGCTGCCCTACTGTGAAATACGCGATTCTGAAATCAGCAGGGAGCTCGTGATGAAATGCGAGGAAGGCCAGCTGGAATTCATGAAAGACTGCCAGCTCGACCAGATGCATGGCATGCAGTGCTACATTGCGGTCCGCGGGGGGAACAACGCGGCAGAAATGGCCGACGTGCCGGCAGACAAGCTCAACCTGTACAACAGGACCCTGCGGCCTGTCCTCGACTACCGCGTCAACAAAACGAAATGGGTGGTACTGCGCTACCCGAATTATTCCATGGCCCAGCTTGCGAACACCAGCCTTGAAGCGTTTGAAGATTTTTACTTCGACGTCTGCACCCTTGACTATAAAAAGATGAGCCTCGCCATGGACGCCCTCGTCGCGCTCCTCGACAGTACCGACAAAGTTCATATCAAAGGCCCCGGGACCGACCTTGTTTTTTCTGTAAAAGGCATCCCTGCCGTCAAATGCGGAGGGGAAAAAAACATCCCCGACGGCGAAGTGTACACTGCGCCCGTCCGCGAGTCAGCAAACGGCGTCATTTCATACAACACCCCCTCGGAAGAACAGGGGTTCACCTACGAAAACATAGTGTTTGAAGTGGAAAACGGGAAAATAACCAAGGCCACGTCAAATAACACCAAGCGGATCAACGAACTGCTGGACACCGACGCCGGGGCAAGGTATTTCGGCGAATTCGCCATAGGCGTGAACCCGTACATACTTGAACCCATAAAGGACACCCTCTTTGACGAGAAAATCGCGGGGAGCTTCCACCTCACCCCCGGAGCCTCCTATGACGATGCGCCAAACGGGAACAAGTCTTCTGTACACTGGGACCTTGTCATGATCCAAAGGCCCGAATACGGCGGTGGGGAGATTTGGTTTGACGGCAGGCTCATAAGGAAAGACGGGCGGTTCGTAATCCCCGAACTGGAAAACCTGAACCCTGAAAATTTAAAATGACATATTGAATTAGAAGAAGCAATCATGTATAATGTAGTAGCGTTGTTACTTTAGTGTTACCTTGGTGTTTCTTTTGCGATGTCTTGAAGGAGGGTTGTCATGAGTTTCGATAAAGAATTAAAGGTTGTTTTGATTTCTGCTCTTGGCCTTTTGGCATATCTGCTCGCCGCTTCCGGAGTAATGGCTGTTATCCTTTACAGTGTGGGAAATTCGTCTCTTTTTGCGGAGGCGTCCGTCCTGGTGGCATGGCTTGTCGTCTTGCTTATTCCTGCAAACTTTGCCCTATGCTCCCTGACGTGCATAATCATCTACAAAAGGAAAGAACGAAGCTTCAATGAAATAAAGGAGCACTTGAACGAGCTTAGCGAATTAACCATCGAATGCGAGAAAAGGCGCGAAGACAAAGGTACGGTCAAACCCGAAGACAGGCCTGTCGTCAGGCCGAAGGTCAGCGTCGAGGCGATATGACTTGACAATTCCGCATTACTGCCATCTAACGCGGGCGCTGCCCGCGTACCGCGCACAAGCGGGAGCATCCGGCGAGCCGGGTGCTCCTTCGTGGTTTTTGCCCTGCCGCTGAGCCTGCCAAACCCGTGCTCAAACAATATGCTTCAAAAAGCTCTCCCCGATGTCAGGCGCGCCCGCGCCTAGGATTTCGCAGACAGTGGCGCCGATGTCGGCGAACGAGCCCCTTGTGCCCAGGTCTTTGCCCGCTGCGACCTCTTTTCCATACACCACGACGGGCACGTATTCCCGAGTGTGGTCCCAGCCGCTATGCACAGGGTCGTTCCCATGGTCGGCGCACAGCATCAGCACGTCGCCGCCCTTCAAAGCCCCCAATACCTCGGGAAGCCTCCTGTCGAAAGCCTCTATGGCCCGCCCGTAACCAATCGGATCCCTGCGGTGCCCGTACTTGGAGTCAAAATCCACCAGGTTGGTGAAAATCAAGCCTTCGAAATCCTCTCTAAGGGCCTTGATCGTCTTGTCCACGCCGTCCATGTTGTCCTCTGTGTGGACGGAGGCCGTGATCCCCTGCCCGTTGAATATGTCGCTGATCTTGCCGATCGCATATACAGCCTTACCTGCTGACTTGACCTTGTCCAAAGCCGTTTCGCTGGGTGGGGAAACGGCATAGTCCTTCCGATCCGAAGTACGCACTCGCCTGCCGCCCTCAAGCACGTAGGGCCTCGCGATGACCCTGCCGCAGGCAACGTCGCCAACCAGCATCCCCCTTGCGGCTTTGCAGATTTCGTAGAGCCTTTCCAGCGGTATTACCGCCGTGTTTGCAGCTATCTGAAAAACGCTGTCGGCCGACGTGTACACTATGGGCTTTCCCGTCTCTTCGTGAACAGGCCCCAGTTCGTCTATTATTTCAGTGCCTGACGCCGCGTAGTTGCCGAGAATGCCAACCCCGATCTCCTCTGAAAACCTTCTGATGAAGTCCTGCGGGAAGCCGTCCGGGTAGGTCATAAACGGTATTTCCGTGTAAAGCCCCGCTATTTCCCAATGCCCCGTGATCGTGTCCTTGCCCTTTGAACATTCGCTGAGCCGGCCAAAAGCGCCTGCCGGCCCGCTCTGCTTCAGCCTCCCCTGCGCTGCGCCTTCGATGTTCCCAAACCCCAAGCGTAGCAGGTTTGGTATGGCAAAGCCGCCCGCTTTGCTCATCTCTTCCTCAATGTGGGAAAAAGTGTCCGCGCCTGCGTCCCCATAGCTTTCGGCGTCAGGCAACGCGCCCACCCCAAGGCTGTCAAGCACGACGATAGCAACTCTATTCATATCAACCAACCTCCATTTTCACCGGTTTGCATTTTATGTAGTCAAGGGAAACGAGCCTGTACTCTGTACCGCCCACCATGCCCTGAACGCCGCTTTTGAACCCTTCTTCGCCGTGCAGGTGCCCATAAAAGACCCGCTTCACGCCAAACTCGGCAAACAGCTCGGTAAACCCGGACTCTTGCAGCTTGTCGTTCATCGGAGGGAAATGCAAAATTCCTACTATCTTGGCAAATCCAGCGTCCCTTGCGGCAGTCAACGACGACCTGAGCCTGATAAGCTCCCTTTTGTATATCTTCTCGTCCTGCGCTGTGTAGCCCTCGTCACCCGGGCACAACCACCCCCTGCTTCCGCATATTGCCCACCCTTCGACTTCGCAGAAGTCGTTTTGCAGGAAGCGCATGTCACGGCCGAACATGGAGTTCAGCTTTTTAATGGACGACCACCACAGGTCATGGTTGCCCCTGACGAACACCTTGTTTCCCGGCAGGCTGCGTATCCAGTCAAGATCGGCCACGGCTTCCTCCAGCTTGAGCGCCCATGACACGTCCCCCGCAATTATCACGGTGTCGTCTTCCGCAATCGCGCTTTCCCAGTTCTTCTTGACGTTTTCTGCATGGTTCAGCCATTCCCCGCCAAAAATGTCCATCGGCTTCTGTACTTTTTCTGAGAATGACAGGTGCAGGTCGGCAATCACAAATATACTCATCTTCACGGCTCCGTTTTATATTTTCACATTATCGCGTGCGCATCCGGCGCACAGGCATCGTATCTCTCCCCGGCGGCATGTTCGCGTCATATACGTAAACCGGAACTTTGCTGCCTACCCAGATGTTCATGCTTGACAGCCAGTGTTTCCTTGACATCGCAATGCCACATGGGCTGTTCATCTTAAGCAGCTCCCTCAGCTTGGCAGTCAAAACGGTGTCTTGCCCGGGAGTGACCATTATCCGGTTGTACCCAAGGGATTCAACTTTGGTGTAATTGTCGTTTTCAGTAACGACCGGGACGATCCTGCCCCTGACGTCGAGGAAGGCCTTGTTTGCGGTTTCGTCAATCGAGCCGGCGCCTTTCGTCTTCGATTTCCCTGAGTACTCTACCTCAAGCTCCAGCAAGAGGTTGTATATGTCGTCCGACAGCAGCAGCGCGTACTTCTTCTCGTCTTCGCGCATCATGCGGAAAAAATCGCCCAGGGCATTCTCGTCGCCGCTTTCAATGTACTTCCCGTCCATTTTGCCTGGCAATTCCGCTATCCTGCCTTCGATCGTTTCGTTGATCTCGCCCATGGGCATGTTCTCCAAAAATGCCAGCCTGAGCACGTCGTTGTTCAGATAGAACGTCGACAAGTCTATCGTCGATGCCGCTTTTTCCGAATTTTCCAAGCAGCCGTCAATCCCGGTTTCCTCGCCAGTCCGCCTGTCCCACGCTTTGCTGTTTTCAAAAAGCCCGTCCCGCGAGATTTCAAAAACCTGGTCCCCTTTTATGTACGAGCCCTTTAGCATGTGCGTCTGCACTGCGACAACGCTGTCCTCGCCCGTGAAAAGGTTCTGCCCCAGATAGATCGTGTCAAGCCTTTCAATACCCAGCAGGTACGCGATTGTAGGCAGCAGGTCGATCTGGCCGCCTGAGTTCTCGTATGTTGAATTGAGCGCAAGCCCCGGGACGTGGACGATCAGCGGTATGTTCATCATCGTGTCGTACCGGTAGGGTTCGCCGAGCCAGCTTGACATGGCGGCATCGACCCTCTTGTCAGATTTGCTTAGGCCGAAGTGGTCGCCGTAAACAACGATCAGCGAATTGCCGTAAAGCCCTTTTTCCTTCAGTAGCTCCATGAACTCTCCAAAGCACCGGTCTGCGTAATGGGTGCTGTTAATGTAATCCCCCACGATGTTGTCTTCGGCAGGCCGTATGTCTATCCCCTTCAGCGAGTCCGGCAGCCTGAACGGGTTGTGGGATGACAGGGAAATTACGAAACTGTAGAATGGCTGGGCAAAGCCCTCGAGGTAATCTGCCGTCTGCTCGTAAAACGCGTGGTCGCTGATCCCTACGATGTTCCCGCCGCCGATGCCTTCAATGTTGTCGCTTGCGAAGTCGTCCGCGCTGAAAAACCGCTCAAAACCCATGGCAGGGTACATGTTCTGCCTGTTCCAGAACTCCTTCTTGTACCCGTGCAGGACATATGCCCGGTAGCCGTTTTCCCTTAAAATCCACGGAAGCCCCTTGAAATAGTTGTTTTGGTACAGCTGGTACGTGTAGCTCTCGACAGTGCCCATCAAGGAATTGTTTGCCGTGAATTCCGCGTCGGAAGTGTTCCCGGATCCTATCTGAGAGTAGAAATTGCTGAAATAGAAGGACCCTGGGGCGCGGGCGAGCGTATTTAGGCACGGCGTGATTTCCTGCCCATAGTACCGCCTGCCCATGACAATGTTCTGCATGGATTCAAGCTGGACCACGATCAGGTTCATGCCTCTCGCAGCGCCGAAAAGCCCCGGTACAAGCTGCTCCTCGTAAGTTCCGGTCGCTAGGTAGAAATCTCCTTGGTTTTGCGGCTCTCCCGCAAAGCTTTCGATGAAATCGCGTATGTGGTACGTGAAGAATTCCTGGGAGCTTATCGACGTGGCAAAAGCATTACCCATGGGGTTGACAGCTACGAGGACGACTATGGCGAGCGCAGCTTCGGCTTTCATCAATTTCTTAATTGGCTTTGGTAATGAACCCATCCGTTTCCCCCGCGATGTATATGCCCGTGTCGAGCCCCATCAGGCTCTCGTACTTCCCTTCTGCTTCTTCTTTCGTCATCATTATTGCCCAAACCTTGTTCTTTTCGATGAAATCCTCTATCTCTGAAACGTCTTGTGCGACATCCGAGATGTTTATGATAGCATCGTGCTTTCCCGTGTATTCGTTCAGCTCCGGCAGTTCAAGAATCAGCCTTTCAGATGCCGCAGGGCTGATTTTCGCCATGGTTTTGATGAAAAAATCGCCACTTCTTTGGATTTTCACCACGATGACCGTGTCTGCGTGGTGCTCCATCCAGTCGATCAGCTCAAGATGCGTCATCACGACTTCCCCGTTGCCGTCTGTCGCAATGGGGTCAGGGTCTTCGTCGCCCACCTTTTCTGTCCAGCCCATCTCAATCCTGATGCACCTGCAATCCTCATTGTAGGAATGCTCGATGTCCTTTATGGAGCTGCCGTAATCCAGGCCCGGTGCGCCTGCAATGGCAATGGGGTCAGGGTACATCCTCGAAACGTCCTTGCCAAACGCCGCTTTTGCGTCTTCGCCGTCTATGAATATCCTGCGTATCGCGTCGCTCCTCATGATGTATTCCGACGTGCCGATAATCTCCATGGCTTTTGCGTAATCGTCGTAGCATTCGGCAAGCGGCACCGCCTCTCCCGTTTTCAGGTCCCAAGCCCTGCCATGCTCAAAAACCCCGTCCCTTCCCATTTCAAAGGCTATGTCGTTCTTGAAAAACGACCCCTTGGTCATGTAGGTCTGCTCTGCCACAAGCCCTTCTTTTACAGTGAACAGGTTGTGTCCAAGGTACAGGGTGTCGAGCTTGTCGAACCCCATAAGATAAGCAATGGTGGGGAAAAAGTCCAGCTGGCCTCCGGCAGTGCTTATGGTTTGCCTGATGTCCTTTGCAGCGCCCGGCACCGATATGATCAGTGGAATGTTCATCAGCGTGTCGTAGTCGTAAGGACGGCCTAGGAGCCTCCTCATCGAAGCGTCGGTTGCATCTGAATGGGTCAGCCCCACATGGTCGCCATATATCGCTATTATCGAATTGTCGTAAAGCCCCTTGTCTTTCAGCCCGTCAAAGAATTCGCCAAGCGCGTAGTCGGTATAAGCTGCACTGTTCAGGTAGTTCCCCACGATCGTGCCGTCATCCTCCGGAAGGGGCTCGATGAACTTGTAGTGGTCGAGCATCATGTACGGGTGGTGGTTGGAAAGGGATATCACGAAACTGTAGAACGGCTCTTTGATCTCGTCCAGGAAATCCAACGTCTGTTCATAAAAATACGTGTCGGTAAGGCCCCAACCCATCCATTCCTTCATCTCGTAGACGCCGTCGCCTTCCCTGTTGTTCAGCCCGCCGTAAAATTTGTCAAACCCCATGTTTGGGTAAACCGTCTGCCTGTTCCAGAAGTTTTTATTCTCATACGCGTGGAAAACCACCGTTTCGTAGCCCTTCTCCTTGAGCATCGCCGGCAGTCCGTGGAAATAGTTCTGCTTTCCGTAGAGCTTGTACGTGTAGCTCATCAGCGCGCCGTATATGGAATTGTTTGAAGCGAATTCGGCGTCGGATGTGTTTCCGCTGCCGATCTGCTGGTAGTAGTGGTCGAAATAGGCTGTGTTCCCCTGAAGCAGCCTGTTGAGGTTTGGCGTCACTTCCTGGCCGTTGTATTCGAGCCCGATGACAAAATTCTGGAAAGACTCCAGTTGGATGACTATGAGGTTCCTGCCCTCGGCCATCCCAAAGTATGGCCCTGCTTTCTCGTCCTCGTAGGTGTCTTTGAACGCGGACAAGCTCTCGTCCTCTTCCGTAACTCCAAAAACCTTGTAGGCTATGTCTTTGACGTGGTATGATATTATTTCCTGGTTGGAAACGGATTTAATGAAATCGCTCCCGGTCACGTTCGCCACCAGCACCGAGATTATCAGCACTGCTATTATTTTTTTTTTATGCTTTGCGGCAAATTCCGCCGCCGTGTTCTTGTTCTTGTTCCTCTTGACCCTGCCCGGAAGGGCTTTCCAGCCACTTTCACAAGCAGCCTCTGCCCCCGCCTGCTCTGCCCCCGCCTGCTCTGCCCCCGCCTGCTCTGCCTCTGCTTCACTGGCCTGCGGCCTTTGGATTCCGTCCACGCGAAGCCTTTCCCGCCTTCCCTTCCTAGCCAGGCATATGAAGACGAGCACGGCGTCAACAAGCAGCAGCAGGTAAAACACCCGAAACACCACCAAGATGTTCACGACTATGTCCCCCAGGAACGCCGCCGCCGCTGCCATGTTGACAGAAAGGTAGCGGTTGAAAAAGCTCGCATACGTGACGTCGCAGACCATAAGAACCGAAAAGGCGGCAAAAACCACTGCCGGGATCCATTTGTTTTCAAAGCACGCAAACAGCAGGTACGTCAAAACCCAGCTCACCAGGAGCACAGGCACGACGTTCGTCGTCGTCCCGATAAAAAAGTAAAACAACATCATCTTGAGGAAAACCGCTGCCGCCGCTGCTACCCCCAAGACGCCGTAATCGCCGTAATAGTTTTTAAAATAGTTCTTTATCATGTCCCAAAATGCTCCACAAACTGTATAACCTAATAATTATATTACACTTCGTTTGCAAATACAATCAAAATTGCAGCCTACAGCTGATGAATTTGACGTGATAAAGCATAGGTTATCATAAAATAGTATTGTCAGCACAGCATAATTATGATAATATTAAGATAAACAAATCAAGGAGGTTTTAAATATGCCGCAAATAAGACCAGTCTCAGACCTTAGAAACAATTTTGCTGAAATATCCCGCATTGTTCACGAAAGCCGCGCACCTGTTTTTCTTACAAAAAACGGCTTCGGCGACATGGTGGTTATGAGCATGGCGCAATATGAAAAACAGCAGCTTGACGCAGACGTTTTTTATAAGCTAAAAGTCGCTGAAGCAGAGGCGAAAACAACTACATTTAGGCACACGCACGCTGAAGTAATGGATGGAGTACGAAAACGGATTCAAAATGCAAGGTGAATATAAAATTTCTTATCTCGATCAGGCGCGGCTTGATGTTGACGATATACTGGATTATCTGCTAGATGAACTTAATAACCCAACTGCAGCAGAACATTTTGCTGACGAGCTTGATGCTAAACTGGCCAATCTAATGCAGCATCCGTTCATCGGCGCTCTGTACAAGTGGAACCACAAATTCGACTATGAATACCGGCAGTTGTTCATTGGCAATTATACTGCGTTTTATGTTGTGCTCGATAAAGCCGTCGAGATGCACAGAGTTGTCTACTCTGCAAGGAACATGGAAGAACTGTCGCTGTAGTTAGTGCTGCCCCCCCTTGAAATCAAACATCTGCCCATTGAAGCAGTCGGGGTTGTAGAGCAGTATCACCACGTCAGGGCGGTGCTCCTTGGCGTATTCGCTGACGTCGCCGTCAAAGAGCCTCACGTCGAGCGCCCTCACCTCTTGCACTCCAAGAGCAAGGAACGTGTAGACCGGTATGCCAAAGGAGTCTTTGACGATAAGTATCTTCCCGCTGTGGGCCAGATGGTTTTCAAACACGACCTCCCCCCTGTCCTTGCGGTAAACCGCGTAGCGGTTCGTTTCCGCCTTGGCCTTTTCGTCGACGCACTCCATGTCGAGCACCGCGTCTTCAAAAGAACCGCCAGGCAATGCAACGCCATTTTCGGAAAGGGCCAAGCTGGTTTCAAACTTTGGCGTTATCAGAGTGAAATCGTCGATGCCGCCGTAAATCCTGCCCACTCGCCGGCCTAGGGAACCGACGAAAGACTTTTCATATGTCTTGCGGTTGTAGTTTTTGACGTCAAAATACTGTTTGTCGATTTTGAAGCCGTAATCCTCATTCAGTTTTTCCGCGATTTTGCCTGCGCTGAAAAACGCCGCGTCGATTGTCCAGTGGTGATCCGTGCCGTAAAACATCTCCTCTTGCGTCATCCCGCTATCGTACAGCAAAGGCCGCAGGTCGAAGCATGTCACACTGGCAGCGGCAAGGCTCTCAATGAACCTGTCCGCGTCCGAGTTTGAATAATCCGCCACCGTAGGCGGCAGCTGGGAATGGGCGTCCCTTAGCTTGAACGGCGCCTGCACGTAGAGGAACGGTATCTCTTCCAGCCGAAGCCAGTTCACCATCTCGTACAGATTGTCAAGGTAGCCGCCGAGGTACTTCTCTTCCACTGCGTAAGCAAGCTGGCCGCTTGGCGTCTTGTACAGGGCGCCGTAATTCGGGTCTGCCACGATCCTTTTGCCCATGGCCAATTGCGCCAAACCGAAAACCTCAATGTACTGCGGCCTGCCCGGCACCCCGGCGCTGGCTGCCGGCTCTGCGGCGGCTGTGGCTGCAGAAAAGCGCTCGATCAAAGAGGCGCCTGCATGAGCGTTCGCCCTGTAGGCGTTTATAAATTCTGCCCCTACGTCCGCGACATGAAAAAACATCCCGAAAAACATCGAGAAAATCAGCAGCAAGAAAGCTGTTGCGGTAAATTTTTCCTTATCATCCGATTTAAATTTTTCCTTAAGCCAGTTTCCCATGCCGAGCACCCCTAAAAGTTGAAGTAGATAAATGGGTTGTACGTTCCCTTTGCCAAGTACGAAAGCGATATCAAAAACACCAAAGCAAATATGGCAGCATAACCGACTGAGGCTGCACTGCGCAATGCCCCTGCCCCCTCTGCCTTTGCAATGATGGCTTTTGCCGCCGGCGTCGAAGACAAAATGCCAAACAAAAAGTAGACCAGGTTTTCTTTCAGGTATACAGCTGCATTCGCGTCAGTCAAGGGGCTTCCCGAAAAGCCGAACATCACTTTCAGGTACCATGCAGCGTCAGCGACAGTGCCCGACCGAAACAGCACCCAGCCTACCAAAACGAACAGCAGGATGTATGTGCGCTTCAAGAATCCGGGGAGCGGAAGTTTTTCAAACTGTATTGTCTTCTCTATGGCTATCAGCGCAAAGTAAAGCAGCCCCCAGCAGACGAAAGTCCAGTTCGCCCCGTGCCATATCCCGGTAAGGAGCCAGACGATGAACAAATTGAGCACGAGCCTTGCCCTTGAAGAGACCCTGCTGCCACCGAGGGGGAAATATACGTAGTCCCGGAACCAGCTCCCCAGCGAAATATGCCACCTGCGCCAAAACTCGGTAGCGGATTTCGATATGTATGGGTAGTTGAAGTTTTCCGGGAACCGGAACCCAAACATCCTCCCGAGGCCGATGGCCATGTCGGAATACCCTGAGAAATCGAAAAAAATCTGAAGCGCATAAGCGATTGCGCCAAGCCAAGCGAAAGAGACCGACAGATCCCCTGCTTGCGCCACAGCGAAGCTTTTGTCTGCGACTACGGCAAAGCTGTTTGCCAGCAGCACTTTTTTTGAAAGCCCGACGATGAATCGGCATGCCCCTATCGAAAAGCTGCTAAAGCTCTCTTCCCTTCCGGCGATCTGGTCCGCGATCGTTTCGTAGCGTATGATCGGACCCGCAACAAGCTGTGGGAAAAACGCGATGTAGAGCCCAACGTTCAGCAGGTTTTTCTGCGGAGCCTTTCTGCCTCTGTAGACGTCGACCACGTACGAAATAGCTTGAAACGTAAAAAAAGAAATCCCGATGGGGAGCACAATCAATGGGACAGCAAAGCTTGCGCCGAGCAGAAGGTTGACGTTGGCAACGGTAAACATCAAGTATTTGAAGACGAAGATGACTGACAGGTTGAAAGCGAGCATAAGGACAAGGATCAGCTTCGATGCCCGCTGGCTGCCCCTGTGCTTGCCTATGAGAAGCCCGAAAGCCCAGTTTCCGGTAAATGAGCCTATCAGCGCGAAGACGAACAAAGGCTCGCCCCAAGCGTAAAACACCAGGCTAGCAAACAGCAGGAAATAATTTTGCAGTAGCCTTTTGCCTTTCAGCAGTGTATAATAAACGAGTAGGACAGGCGGTAGGAAACAGCCTATGAAAACAACTGACGAAAACAGCATACCCTCTCCAATCTCAGTTACAGATGACGAAACCTTGGCTCAGCAAGCCCGCCGCAAAGTCAAGGGTATCACATTTCAACAAGAATAGCAACCTTTGGAGGAATTTATGACAATCGGGAAAGCCCTCCCGCTTTTGTTTGCCGTAGCGGCAACCATAATAATAGCGTTGGCAGCTTTTTTATTAATCTCGCCCCAGGAAGACGACTCAGGCCTTTTCAAGGTTTACTGCAACAAAAAGTTCTCTGGCCTTTACTGGTATATGGATAAAAACACGCCTTGGCTGCCAGCCTCCGTCCTTGACCAGTTCCCGGAAAACCCGGGTGTCACAATCGACGCGGCGAATCTGCGGCTGAACATCGACATGGGCACCCAAAACATAGCAATGGCAGACGAGGTAGTGACCGACTTCGTAAAAACCCATGCAGGGACGGTTTACATACCCCTCCAAAAGATCGAGGACACTATATTCGTCCCTTTGAACACAGTGTACCAGTTCTTCCGCCTGAGCTACAGCTTTTCCGGCAATTCGATATATCTGACCAGCGAATACAAAGCCTCTGGCAAAGATGCCCCTCCAGATTTTAGCGCCCCCAAAAAAACAAAATGGGAGCAGGGCAGCTTGCGGATCAACTTGGCATGGCAGTACGTCAACAAGGCCACTCCCGAAGCCCCGCCCAAATACGACGGGCTTGACATTATCTCGCCCACTTGGTTCCACCTCATAACCGGCGGCGGCGGCAGCGTTGAAAACAACGGCGACAAGGGGTATGCGGACCTGTGCCACGAGAGGGGCTACTTGGTCTGGGCGACGATAACCAACAGCATGACAGTCAAGGGCTCGACCAAGTTCACCACCGAGGTTTTCAGCTCTCCTGAGCTTCTGAACAAATCCGTAGCCCAGTTCTTGTTCTATTCCTGCCTGTACGATGCCGACGGCATAAACATCGACTACGAGGACGTGGAAGACGACGACGCTGCCGGACTGGTCGATTTTACCAGGGCGCTCAGGGGGCTCGCAGAGCGCCAAGGGCTCAACCTTTCGATAGACACGCTGATACCAAAGCCTTGGACTATTGAGTACGACAGGGAAAACCTGGCCAAATACGTAGATTACATCGCAGTCATGACATATGACGAGCACTGGTCCACCAGCCCGAAGCCCGGCTCAATATCGTCCCTACCTTGGGCCGAGCAAGCCGTCCAGGACACTTTGAGCGAAGGTGTCCCTGCGAGCCAGATTCTGCTCGGCGTCCCTCTCTACACCAGAGTGTGGACAATCAACCAGCGCGGCAAGATAGCGTCAAACAAGGCGGCAGGAATGGCTTTCGTCAGGAATTTGCTCGAAAGCGAGGGCTTAGAACCGGAATACCTGCCATATGAACAGCAAAACTACGTGGAATACGACGACGAAGGCAATACGGCGAAAATCTGGATAGAGGACGCCGTTTCAATAAAGAACAGGGTCGGACTTGCAGAAAAATACGGCCTTGCCGGAACAGCCTGCTGGCAGTTCTCGCAGGCCGCAGATGACATCTGGCCCCTGTTTGCCCAAAACAATGAACAAGAGCCTGAGCAAGAGCCTGAGCAATTATGAGAGCTCTCCGTCGACAAACCTGAATATATCTTCTGGCGAGCCAAGCGTGCTGCCGGTGAAGCCGTTCCTCGCCACAAGGTAGCGCTCGGGCTTTCCTGCCCGAAGGTCGGCGAGGTCGTTGGCAAGGATAAAGTCCATGTCGTTGCGCTCGCAGAGGTGCGCAGCTACGTCAAACAGTTCTTCCTTCGGCACGTTTTCCAGCAGCTTGCACCCTATCAACAGGCTGCCTTGGTACCATTCCCTGAGCCGCGCAATTATTTTTGGCGTAAGCCCGAGCTTAACTGTGAGATTCTTTTGGTAGCTGCTTATCTTTGAGCTGTCGTCCAGCTTGCAGCTCGGATCCTCCAAAACCGCCAAAATGTCGGCAGCTGATTTCATCCCCGGAAGCTTTGCGAACAGCTCCTGCGCCATGTCCTCCAGTAGAAACGAGAAATCCGCCAAGTAGTCCCCCACTGCGGAAGCGTGTATTACCGCGTCTGCGCGGCTCTCTTCCCTGCTGAGGGCTTCAAGCGCCCGGAGCATATCTTCCGTGGTTTCGATCCAAGTTATTTTCAGGTTTCTGTTGCCTTCGTTTGCATCTTCGAGCCTGTCCGCGTTGACGGAATTGTTCAGCACGAGGCGAACGGCATAGCCTGCCCGCAGGAAGCATTCACCCAGCGCCACTGAGAGCCTGCCTGTGGACATGTTAGTGATTTTCATGACTTCGTCTATGGGTTCGTTTGTCGGCCCGCCGGTAATAATTATTTTTTTCATATCCTTTACCTCGCTTTACTTCAACAAAACGACTGTGACGCCCCTGTTGCCGTCGATGTAAGGGCTGTAGTCCTTCAGCTGGGAGCAGCTCTCTGTAAATTCGCGCTTCCTGGAAAACCACTCTTCACCGCCCGCGTAGCTTCGGATAATCCCGCTCAGCGAGCGCTCCCCCAGCTTCGCCTTGACGGCTGCCTTGATCGCCCCTCCGGTGCCGGAAGATCCATACCCGTGGACCAAGACCAGTGCCCGGTACCCCACGCGCTTCGCAGTGGACAGTTCATTGACCAGATTGCGGAGTGCCACCTCCACCGTCGGGTTGCCCCGTTCCAAGTTGATTTCTTTTACCTTAACTCCCTTTTCCATACACTGTCGCTCCTGCTGCCGCAGCAATAGGCGCATTTTACCCCTTCTGCCAGTTCAAATGGCTTGACAAAGCACACCTGGCCCTTGTATTCAACCAATTCGGCTAGCTTACCGCCTTTCACCACTGAAAAGGAGGAAATCGCTGGAAGCCCCTCGCCGATGTATTTGATGCATGCTTCTTTGCGCACCCATACGTCAAAAAAACCGCCAGCCCCGTTTTCATTCACGAACCTGGCTTCCTCGCCGGCAAAAAACCTTTCTGCCAATTTCCCGTAATTCGCGCTTTTCATCTCTTGGACGTCGATCCCCACGTTTGACTCCGATACCATGCAGCACCAAAGCCCGCCGGTGTGGCTTACCGAAAAATGAAGCGGGAGCCCTTCAAGGTACGGCTTGCCGTGCTTGGTCCTTGCAAACGGCGGCAAGCGCATGCCTAGGCCCCAGCATTCTTCTGCATGCATCCCAACCGCTCTTCTCGCCAGTTCTTCGCCTCTGCCCCTGTGCTCTCCATTGAAAGTGTAGATTGTCAACTACTGCTTCATCCTCGCCAAAATCCTCTGGTAGCCCTCTGCCCCGTAGATGAGGCATTTGTTGATCCTGCTAATCGTTGCAGTGCTGGCACCAGTTTTGTTTTCGATGTAACTGTACGTCTTCTTTTCTGAAAGCAGCTTTGCGACCTCCAGCCTCTGTGCTATAGCGTGGATTTCGTTTATCGTGCAAATGTCCTCAAAAAACCGGTAGCAGTCTTCCTCGTCCTCCAAAAGCAACACCGCCTTGAATAGCTCATCGATGTCTTTTCGCTTAAACCTTGATTCGTAAGCCATGCCGTACCCTCCTTTCCGATACTTTAACACATTACAGTATAATTATAGCATCGAAACAAGACCGCGTCAACCACTATTCACTCAGCAGCTCAAGGGCTTTTTCCAGCTGGTAGTCCTCGGTGTCCCCCGGCTTGAGCTCGACGGCATAGTCAGGTTCAACCCCTATCTCGTGGATGACGTCGCCGTTTGGGGAAAGGTACTGGCTCGTGGTGAGCTTGATTGCGTCGCCGGAGCCGTCGCTTAGGGGCATCACCGTCTGCACCACTCCTTTGCCGAACGTCTTTGCACCGACCAGCGCGCCCCCTTTGTTGTCCTTTACTGCGGCAGCCAGTATTTCAGAAGTGCTGGCTGTCCATTCGTCCACCAGCAGCACGTACGGTATGCTTGTCGCGCTTCTGCCTGAATTTGTCGGAACCCTTTCGCCGGTATTGTCCACAAGGTACACTATGGTACACTCCGGAAGCAGCAGGTCTGCAATTTTCGTTCCAGCAGAGAGTACGCCCCCCCCGTTGTTGCGAAGGTCTATGACCATGCCTTTTACGCCTTTCAATTCGAGGTTGCGGAGTTCGCTTTGAAACTCGTCCCCCGTTTTGTCCTCAAATGTCGATATTCTGACATACGCTATGTCGCCATCAAGCATCTCGGTTGTAAGCGAATGCTTCACAATGTTCGCCCTTGTAATCGTGAATTCCTCAACGTCGCCACTCCTTGAAATGGTCAGCTTGACTTTTGTCCCGGGCTTTCCGCGCATGTGCGCACCTGCCTCGTCCATTTCGGCAGCGGTGTAAGGGATGTCGTCGACCATGAGAATCACGTCCCCCGGCATCAGCCCGGCGCTCTGGGCAGGGCTGTCGTCCATCGTGCTTACTATGACGAGGTTGCTCTGTTCATTGTATGAAAAGGTGATCCCTATCCCTTGGAACTCGCTCGACATGGAAAGCTCAAGCGCACTGTACTCGTCAGCGGTCAGATAGTACGAGTAAATGTCGTCAAGGCCGTAAAACAGCCCCTTGTACGTGCCCACCTCCAAAGATTTTGGGTCAGTCGCCTTGTAAAAATTGCCTTCTACGAATTGCGTCAGCTGTTCAAGCTTGTCGTATTTCTTGCTCATCTGCTCAAGCTCGTTATAGTAGCTTTGCTTGATGCTGACATAACCGCTCACGTTAAGTGCCTTGTACTCGTTTATGGCTTCCGCTGTGCCGGCGCCGACAATCAGCGCTGCGGCAATTATCAGGATAAGGCTACCTTTTCTAATCGTCATAATCCTCATTCTCCTCAAAAAAAATCTTCTCTACCAGTAACTGCACTCTTTTGCTTCCATTCCAAACCTGCGCTTCAACGGTCCCGATGATCTGGGCAGGCTTGCCGCAATGGGCTGCCTCCCAGTAATCTTCTGCTTTGTTGAACAAGACGCACTGCAAGGTGCCGCCGTCCGGGGCACGGCCACGGAACCTCATGTGCCTCCCGTCCTCCCCCATGGCCGCAGCGTTTTCTATGTTGACGCCGTCTATGTAAAACAATGGTTTCCTGTTTTGGTTTCCAAAGGGAGCAAGGCACTCAACCAGCTCGCCGAGCTCAAAAGTCACGCTCTTTCCCGGCAGCTCAAGGTCGTAGCTGTTTTCTTCGTCAAACAAGCCGGGGGCGTCCTCGTGGATTTCATCCATTTTCTCCTCGATCCCGCGCTTTAGCGCACTTATGTCCCTGCGCTTCATCAGGAAACCGCATGCCCCCGCATGTCCGCCGAACCGTTCAAACAAGCCGTCAAAGTTTTTGAGCAATTCATAAAGGTTGACCTTCTCGATGCTCCTGCCTGTGCCCTTGCACATATCGCCTGAAGTTGTCACGATTACAGCCGGCCTGTTGTACTTATCCTTGATTTTGCCCGCAACTATGCCAGCCGTCCCCTCATGGGCGCCGTCGGGGCAAATCAGCAGGAACTTTTTATCGGCCATACTCTCGTCAACTATCTTTACGCATTGCCTGAAAGTGTCCTCTTGCACTTTTTTGCGGCCTTGGTTGCTTTCAACCAGCCTCGCTGTGTTTTCTGCCACTACCGCATCGTCCTCAGAAATGAGCAATTCGGCCGCAAAGCCCGCGCTTTCCATCCTACCTGCTGAATTCAGGTGCGGCACTATCACATAAGCGACGTTTTCCGAAGTGATGCTGCCGGCTTTGAGGCCTGTAGCCTCAGCGAGGCTCTTCAAGCCTTTTCTCTTGAGCCGGTTCAGCTCTTTCAGCCCGTATTTTGCCAGAGTCCTGTTCTCGTCGATAAGAGGGACCACGTCCCCGATCGTTCCGATCGCCACTAAGTCGAGGACGTCTGTCAGCACTTGCCTCGGCAGGTTTGCCCTTCGCTGTATCGCCTGCGCCAGTTTGAAAGCGACCCCCACGCCAGCCAGCTGCTTGAAAGGGTAGGCGCATCCTGGCTGCTTGGGGTTGATGACAATGCAGCCTGACGCTGCGCCTGTGATGTTGTGGTGGTCCGTCACGACCATTTCAAGTCCAAGCTCCTTGGCGCGCTCGACCTCCGCAAGCGAGGTGCTGCCGCAGTCTACGGTTACTATCAGGTCCGCGCCTCTTTCTTTGATGCTGTCTATGGCAGCCATGTTTAAGCCATAGCCCTCGTCAAACCTGTCGGGTACGTAATACTCAAGGTTTTCGGTCAGATGGGACAACACTTGGATCAAAAGGCTCACAGCAGTTATCCCGTCGGCGTCGTAGTCCCCGTAAACGCATATTTTTTTCTTTAAGGACGCGACCGACAATATTAAATCCACTCCCGCCTCCATGTTGAGGAGAAGGAATGGATCGTATGTTTTCTGTGGTTTTTCAGACAAAAACTCGGCTATTTCGTCATCGCCAACAATGCCGCGCTTTTTTAGCAGCTCTGATATTATCGGGTTTACGACGTTCATTAAGGTTTTACCCACCCTGTAGGGTCTTTGTACTCCCCGTTGACGCGGACTTCAAAATGCACGTGCGGCCCCGTTGACATACCGGTCGATCCTGATTTTGCAATCGGCTGCCCCATAGTGACTACGTCCCCCGTGCTGACAAGAAGGCTGCTGTTGTGGGCGTACAGCGTCACAATACCCCCGCCGTGGTCAATCATGACCATGTACCCGTAGCTGTCGTTCCAGCCTGCTTTCATGACGCTGCCGGCGTTTGCGGCG
>WRJV01000335.1 GCA_009778415.1 Clostridiales bacterium
AAGCGGCTCGTCGGCAAAAACCGCGAGGCTGGAGGACGTCGGCAGCATAATGGCGAGTGCCATTATAAGGCATAAAATTTTCTTTCTGGGTTTCATGTTGTTTCCTCCTAAACAAATATTTGTCGCCTCTTTTAGTCTGGGGTTGGGGTTCCCCTTTTTTGCGGTGTGCCTCCCCTCCTTTCTCTGTCTGGTTGATGTCACTTTAAATGTAATAAAGCGGATTGTATTTGTCAAGATGAAAATTCCTCGTTTCCATAACAAAGCCCCCCCGTCAAGCCGGGGAGGCTTTGCTGCATGTTGATTATTCAGAGGAAAAAGCTGTCCCTCGTCAGCCTCGGATTATCCTCGGGGTGAGCATCTGGTGGACGGCGCATATGCTCTTTGGGTTTTGGTAGTAGGCGCCGACGAAGGCCTTGCAGTAGCCACGCAGACTTGAAAGCCCCACTATCTCGTCCACGAACCCTTTCTTTGCGCAGTAGACCGGCCTCGACTTGTCGTCGTACTCCTTGATCATTTCGTTCATCTTGCTGATGGTCCCGTCCATGGGCTTGCCCTCGTCAGCGTCCTTGACGAGCCTTCGCGAATACGAAGCCACGGCGGCTGTCTCGCCGTGCATCACGTATATCTCGGTTGCGGCGGTGCCAAGGGTGAACACGTTGTTGTTGTTCGCTTGGGGGCCGCCCAGTATGTAGTGCGCCGCCGCCGCGCCTTTCCGCAGTATTATGCTTATCATCGGGATTTCCGACTGTTCGATGGAGTAGATCAGGGACATGCCAAGGCCCAGCATCTCTGCCTGCTCGGCAGTGTCGCCCACGTCTATCCCCGTCGTGTCCTGCACCCATATGACAGGGACCCGGTCCCTCCCGCACAACGTCACGAATTCGTTCATTTTTATCAGCCCTTCGCGGTAGAGCTTGCCGCCGACAGCCTTGTAATCCGTGTACTGGGGGTAGCCTTTGCCCATCAGCCCTTGGTTGTTTGCGATGAAGCCGCAGACGAAGCCGTCCACCTTGGCAAGGCCGCAGTACATCTCCGGTCCGTAGTCAGGCCGAAATTCCATGTGCTCGCTGTTGTCGAACAGCCTCGCCAACACGTCCTTCATGGAGTAGCTGCGCTTCTGGTTTATGGGCAGGAGGCTGTAAAGGTCGTCGATCGGGTATTTCGGTTCGGCAGGCTCTGCCACCCTGAAAAACGCCGGGTCGTAGGCAGGCAGCGTGTCCATGTAGCGCTTTATGTCGTCCAGGACTTCCTCTTCCGTCTCGCAAACGTCACGGATGAACCCTGTCCCGCCTTGGTGGATTTCAACGCGCCCCGGCGGCACCGCCTTGAATTTCCTCGTCTGCTCGATCAGGTGCTCCGCTACTTCCTCGTCGATGCAGCCCCGAGGCGCCATCCCGCTGACGATCCCCGCGCCGCCGACGGCCATGTTGCATTTCTTGTGGCCGATTAGGACCGTCGGGCTTATCGCATGGTAGCCGCCGCCGGCGGGGTTGGTCCCGTAAATGCCTACGATGATCGGGACGCCCAGCTTCTGGAGCTCGGCGTGCCTGAAAAACGGAGTGCCGCTACCTCTGCGGTTTGGGTATATCTGCTCCTGCTCCATCAGCTTTACGCCGCTGCAGTTGAGCACCCATACCAGCGGCAGGTGCAGCATCTTCGCGATGTCGGTGACCCGCAGCACGTTGTCTGCCTGCCCAGAGAGCCATGCCCCCGCCATCACCTTGTTGTTGGACGCTATGATTATGGCCCACTTGCCGTTTATCATGCCAAGGCCGTCGATGACGCCGGTGTTCCCCTCCGCGTTTCCGAGAGGGTCGTATATAGTGTGGAGCGGACGCCACGTCCCGGGGTCGACCAGGTATTCCAGCCTCTGCCAAGCGGTCCACTCGCCTTTTTCGTTCATGGCCTCGGTCGCTTTGCCGTTTTCCTTGACGCGCTGAACTTCACATGCAAAGGCCGCCTCCTGAGCCTTCAGCTCCTCCATGTTCTGCTCCTGGAGCCGCGTCAGCTCCTTGCCGATTCCCGGCATCTCCTTGAAATATGGATGCAATGGAAATCCGTATTGTGCCATTTTTTCTTCCCTCCTGTTTCTCGTTAATGTTCAGATAAGCTTCATTCAAATCAATGGGATCAGGGCTACGTAAACCCCAGTCAGGATTGCCGACGTGATCACGCCGCATATGCAAGCCCCCATCGCAAGGTTTAGGATTATGGCGCGCTTGTTGACGAGCACCACTTCGTGCTGAGCGATCTTTGCCGTGGTCGGTACGCAGGAAACCCCTGCTATCCCGATTGCCGGGTTGAAGTTCTTCCCGTTGATCAGATAGACCAGATAGCCGCCTATGATGCCGCCAATCCCTGAAAGCCCCAGCGAAACCATGCCCAAAACCAGCAGTATCAAGACCTTCGGGTTGAGCAACGTGCTCGCTTCGCAGAGTACGCCCAGCAAAAAACCCAAGAAGAACGTGGCGAAATAGAGGAACACGTCCTCCAGCAGCTTGCTGTACTTGAGGATGCCGGATTCCCTTATGGCGTTACCAGTGAAAAACGAGACGAAAAGCGGCGCCGCGACAGGGAACAGCAAGCACAGCAGCGTACAGCCGACTGCGTCGAACGCGATCTTCTGCCCTGCGGTAATATTTGTTTTGCCCTTCTTGCTCGTGACCACCACGATGCCCCTCAGATGTTTCGGCACCAGCAGCCTGATGAAGAAAGGGTAGCCCGCATAGGTAAGGCTCAAATACAGGTACGCCACTACGGTAACCGGAACGAATATGTCCTTTGCCAGCATCAGGGAAGCAAAAAGCACCATGGGACCGTCGGCTGTGCCGACGATGGCTATGGCGGCCGACTCTCCCAAGGACAGACCCATAGCCCGCGCTATTGGGAACGTGACTATCGTCCCCAGCTCGGCGAACAAGGCGATGAACATGCTGGTGAAAGGGTACCTCAGCACGTTGCCCACGTCGGTGATCACGCCTATCCCCATGAACACCAGGCAAGCGATAAGGCCGTTGCTGAACATCATGGTATAGACCGGCTGCAGGAAATCTATCTGCAGGACCGTCATGATCCCGTCGGTGTCTTCAACAAGCGGATCTAGGAATATTGTGCCCGTCTGCGTTGCAGAAAGGAACAGGACGCCTGCGTTTACGGCCAGCATGCCAAACCCCATGGGTACCATGATGAGCGGTTCAAGCAGCCCCTTAACGCCGCAGTACACCAAAAAGATGCCTGCCGCTATCAGCACCAGCCTGCCGGCAGCGATTGCCGGGTCTTGAGAAACAAGCGTGCCGATACCTTGAAACAAACTTAACACATCCATGGCGCATCACTTTCCTTCCTCGGCTGCCGGCTCCTTTTTCGAGCCGATTCGCGCCAAAGCAACCTGCAGCCCTTTGATTATGCCTGCCATTATAGTAGCAATTACAATTCCGATAAAATAAATCTGTACCGCGATTTGAACGTCATGCATCGCGCTGCTCCTTTCTCACTTGAGTTCCCTCCTGATGTTAACGACGAAGATGACGCCGACAACGGCCAGCACCGCAATGCCCACGAGAACAGTCAATGGGGTAAATTCAATCATTGTAGCACCTCCATAAATTTAAGTTTCAAACAAGTTTTTTAAATTCTTCCGTGAGCAATGGGACGATGGTGAAAAGGTCGCCGACTATGCCGTAATCGCAAACGGTGAATATGTTCGCGTCCGGGTCTTTGTTGATGGCGACTATGACCTTTGAAGTCCCCATGCCCGCAAGGTGCTGAATCGAGCCGGAAATGCCGCAGGCTATGTAAAGCACCGGAGAGACCGTTTTGCCCGTCTGCCCGACTTGGAATTTCTGCTCGATCCATCCCGAATCAACGGCTGCACGGGAAGCGCCCACCGCCGCGCCGATTGCGTCCGCGCATTCTTCAATAATATGGAAGTTTTCTGGGCCCTTCATGCCGCGCCCGCCTGAAACGATGATGTCGGCTTCGATCAGCTCAGGGCGCGCCGACGCTGCCAGCGCAACCTCCCTCACGATCGCCCGAAGGTCCTCCACGTCAATATTCGCACTTTCGTTTGCAATTTCCGCTTTTCTCGCCTCGTCGGGGGCTGCCAGCGGGAAGGTGTTTGGCCTGATCGTCGCGATGGCCGGCCTTTCGCATGCCGAAAGCTCGGCAAACGCTTTCCCTCCGTAAATCGGGCGCTTGAAAACAAGGAAGCTTTCCTCGTCGTACTCCATCCCGACGCAGTCCGACGCCATGCCCACGCCCAAACGGTGCGCCAGCCTCGGTGCCAGGTCTTTCCCTATCGCTGTGTTCCCAAGGAGCACGGCGTTTGGCTCCTCTTTGCGGATCAGCTTGCTCAAAGCGGACGTGTACGCGCCCGTAGTGTAGTCCGCCAGCTTGTCGTCGTCTATCAGCACTACTTTGTCGGCGCCGTAAGCGGCTGCCGTGCCCGCCAGCCCGGATACGCCCTTTCCCGGTATGACTGCCACCAGCGGGTCTCCTGTTTTGTCCGCAATCGCCCGTGCCGTGCTCAAAAGCTCCAGCGAAACCTTGCGTATTTCTGATTTGCTTTGCTCTACGATTATCCAAATTCCTTTTGCCATGTCTATTCCACCTCCCTATATTGCCTTTGCTTCTTCTCGCAAAAGCCGCGCCAGTTCCTTTGCAGCCTCGGCAGGCTCTCCGGGAACGGTCTTTCCGCCTTTTCGCGGGTTTGGCAAACTGAGTTTCGGAACGCTCATTTTTCGGGAAAAACCGGAGGCGTCGATTCCGACATCTGCAAGGCTGAGCTTTTTCAGCTCCTTGTTTTTGGCTTTCATAATGCCTGCCATGCTGGGCAGGCGCGGGATGTTCAGCCCCTTTTGCGCCGTTAAGACAGCAGGCAGGCAAACCTCTACCAGTTCAGTACCGCCGTCTATCTCCCGTCTAGCGACTGCTTTGCCGTCCTCAACGGAAAGTTCCACGATGCAGCTCACTGACGGCACCCCCAATGCGTCGGCCATGCGGACCGCCACCTGCCCCGACCCGTCGTCGATAGCGACTCGCCCAGTCAAGATGATGTCATAGGGTATCTGGGAGATGGCTTTTGCGAGCACTTCTGCACATGCCCACTCGTCGGGGTCTTCAAGCGCCGGATCGGTGACCAGCACCCCTCTGTCTGCGCCCATGGCAAACCCTGTCTTCAAGGCCTCCGGAGCGCGTTCTCCGCCCATGCTGACCAGAGTTACGTCACCGCCGAATTTTTCCTTGAGCTTCAGCGCTTCCTCGATCGCGTATTCGTCATAGGGGTTGATGACAAGCTTGACGGCGCTGCCGTCGATGTTGCCGCTGCCGTCCAACACGATTTTTGCTTCCGTATCAAATGTCTGTTTCACACAAACGACAATATTCATACAATTTCCTCCTCGCGCAAGTTAAAATTCTTTTAAAATATGGCTGGCTATGACCATGCGCTGCGCTTCGCTGGTGCCCTCGTAAATTTCAGTGATCTTGGCGTCGCGCATGTAGCGCTCCACGGGGTATTCCCTCGTGTAGCCGTACCCGCCCAAAATCTGGACGGCTTGTGTCGCCACCTTGTTGCAGGTCTCTGCCGCAAACAGCTTTGCCATCGCCGAATGCTTCGAGACGGGCTTGTGCTCCGTCGCCAGCTGGCAAGCCTGGTAGACCAGCAGCCTCGCCGCTTCGATCTGAAGCGCCATGTCGGCCAGCTTGAACTGGGTGACTTGGAATTCGGACAGGGTCTTGCCGAACTGCTTGCGTTCTTTGGAATACTTGATTGCCGCTTCGTACGCCCCTTGCGCGATCCCGAGAGCCTGCGACGCGATCCCGATCCTGCCGTAATCCAGCGTGACCATGGCAATCTTGAAGCCCTGCCCTTCCTCTCCCAGTAGGTTTGAGGCGGGTATGCGGACGTCTTCAAAGGAAAGCTCGTAGGTTGCAGACGACCTGATGCCCATCTTCTTCTCTTTTTTCCCGAATGTGAACCCCGGCGTGCCTTTTTCCATTATGAACGCGGCGATGCCTTTGTGCCCCTTGCTCTTGTCCATCTGGGCTGTGACTATGTACGTGTCGGCGTAGTACCCGTTCGTGATGAAAAGCTTGGAGCCGTTGATCACGTATTCGTCGCCGTCCCTGACAGCCGTGGTCTGTGTCCCTGACGCGTCTGTCCCAGCCAAGGATTCCGTCAGCCCCAGTGCGCCCAGCTTTTCCCCCGTCGCAAGCGGGGTCAGGAACTTCTTCTTCTGTTCGTCAGTCCCGAATATGTTGATAGGGTTGGCGCAGAGGCTTGAATGCGCCGATACCGTAACGCCAAGGGAGGCGTCCACTCTGGATATCTCTTCGATGGTTATGCCGTATGAAATGTAGTCTGCCCCGACCCCGCCGTATTCTTCGGGGAACGTGACTCCGGCAAGCCCCAGCTCGCCGCACTTCTTCCAAAGCTCTTCCGGGAATTCTTCAAGCTCGTCCCGCTCTTCAATGCCCGGCGCAATCTCCTGCTCCGCAAAGTTGCGCACCATCTCCCTCATCATGAGATGGTCTTCGTTCAAATCAAAATTCATTTGCATTTGCTCCTGTCTTAATATTGCTTCCCGTTACCTGTTTGGCTGGTAACCAAGCTCGATGCCCGCTATAATGCCCATGTGGATGTTTGACGTCCCTTCCAGCGTCTCGAACTGTTTTGCGTCCCGAAGCCACCTGCCGCAGGGGTACTCCGTCGAATAGCCGTAGGACCCGTATATCTTCATGGCCACGTTGGCTGCATGCACTGCCGCGTTGCAGGCGAACAGCTTTGCCAAAGACGTCTCCTGCTGGCTCGGCATCTTGTTCTCTTTCAGCCAGGCCGCCCTGTACACGAGTTGCTTGGCTGCTTCGTCTTCCATCTTCATCTCCGCGATCTGCTGCTGGATCATCTGGAATTTGCCGATCTGCTGGCCGAACTGGGTCCGCTCGTTTGCGTAGTTCACAGATCCCTCAAGGCAAGCCGCAGACAGAGCCGCCGCGCCGGTGGCGCAGCCCATCCTGGTGTTGTTCAGCATCCACATGCATATCTGAAAACCCTTGTTCAGCTCGCCGAGCAGGTTCTCCTTTGGGATCACTGCGTTCTCAAAGACCAGCTCCGACGTTGGCGCCGTCCACATCCCGACTTTCTTGGTGATGGGTATCTTCTCGACGCCGGGCGTGTTGTTGTAGTCGACTATGAAGCACGAAAGCCCCTTGGGGCCGCCGCCTTCCTTAGTCACTGCGTAAACCAGGCCGGTGTCGCTGGCGTGCCCGCCTGATATCCACATCTTCGACCCGTTCATGACGAAGTGGTCGCCCTTGTCCGCCGCGAAGGTCTTCATGCTCCCCACGTCAGACCCGGTGTTCGCCTCCGTCATCGCGAAGCTCCCCACCGCCTTGCCGCTGACCAGGTCAGGGATGAACTTTTGCTTCTGCTCTTCCGTCCCCCATTGGTTGATCGTCAAGGCAGGGCCCCAGCAGTTCCCGCTGATCGAAAGCCTCCATGAAGTGTGGACCTTTGCTATCTCATAAAGCGCCGTAACCCCTTCCAGCCATCCCATCCCGTTGCCGCCGTACTCTTCCGGGATGCTCCACCCCAAAAGCCCGAGCTCGCCCATCTTCGTCAGTATCTCCCTGCGGTAGTAATGGTTCTCTTCGTCTTCTTCGACATAAGGCGCGATTTCCTGCTCGGCGAAGCTCTTCGCCATTTCCTGCACCATGGTTTGTTCTTCTGTTAATCCAAAATCCATTTTGCTATCTCCTATTCTATGACTGCCAGAACTTGGTCCTCTTCGACGTGATCCCCTTCTTTTACGAGGATTTCCTTTACCACGCCGGGGTCGCCGTACACGGCGTTTTCCATCTTCATGGCCTCAACGATGAACAGCTCGTCGTCGTCTGTGACAATCTGCCCAGCTTTTACGTTCACTTCCAGTATCCTGCCCGCCACCGGGCTCAGTACTTCAATCATTTTTTTACCTCCTAACGCGGACTGCCGCCCGCAACCCTGTTAACATTTTAGTTAACCTATGAATTAACTTATAAATTAACTTATTTTAGCCCCATATCTCGTCTGGCGTCGGGATGTGGGCGTTCGGGTTCGTGTAACCGATCCTGCTGACGTTGATCAGGTGCTTGTAGTCCAGGTTTTCGCTGATGCTGTTGTTGCCCCATGACCCGCAGCCCAGCGTCCCCGTCGGCGCAAACCCGTTTGTGTAGGCGCCGCCTACTCCCAGCGAGCCGATGCCGTTGACCAAAAGCCTCGAAACGGGGAGCCTTGTGCCGGCGTACTCGATGTTCTCCTTCGTGAACGAATGGACCACGGTGCTGTGCCCTTTGCCTTCCAGTTCCAAGTTGTCCACTGCAATGCTTACGGCCTCTTCCCATGTCTGGTACGTGTAAGCTGCCAAAACCGGGAACAGTTTCTCCTTGCTGAACGTGTCCTTGCTTCCGCTGCCCTCAGCCTTCGCGACCAGGACGACCGTCCCTTCGGGGGCTGCAAGCCCCGCCATCTCTGCTAGGGCAGTCGCCGCAAGCCCTACGGCTTTTTTATTGAGCTTCCCTTCCGGGAACAAGGTTTCCCTGAGCTTGTCCACGTCATCCTTCTCCCTGACGTAATAGGCGCCGTTCTTTTCAAACTCCGCTATGATCTCGTCAAACCGGCTTTCAGGGCAGATGACGGTCTGCTCGCAGGTGCAAAGCACACCGTTGTCGTAGGTGCGGCCTTTTATGATCTTGGGGACAGCGTCCTTTATGTCAGCGTCCATGTCGACCAGGCACTGCATGTTGCCCGGCCCCACGCCAAAGGCCGGCTTCCCGGCGCTGTACGCCGCCTTGACCATGCCGGGGCCCCCGGTGGCTACGACAACGTCTGCCAGGGACATGAGAGCACCGGAAGCCGCAATCGCGTCGCCGGCCTCTACGTCCACGCACTGGACCAGGTCTTCCGGCATTCCGATTTCCTTAAGCCCCCCTCTCATTGCGTCAACCGTCGCCGCCCCAGACTTTTTGCCCGCCGGGTGCGGCGCGACTATGATGGCGTTGCCGCCTTTCAGCGCGATCATGGAATTGTGCATCGGCGTCATCGTCGGGTTCGTCACAGGCATTATTGCGCCCACCACGCCCATCGGTTTCGCCACTTCCACCAGCCCTTTGTCCTCCACGTAGCCTATTATCCCCACGCTCTTCTTGTCTTTTAGGTGGTTCCACACTGCCATCGACTTGCCTTTGTTCTTTAAGACTTTGTCCTCGTATCTCCCCATCTTTGTCTCGTCCACGGCGAGGCGGGCAAGCGCTTCGCCATTGTCGTATACAGCTTTCCCAATCGCCCGGACCGCAGCGTCCACCTGCTCTTGGCTGCAGGCTGCAAACACAGCCTGCGCTTTCCTGGCGCTGTCAACCAGCTCCTGAATGTAATCAACTACTGCCATTTTTTTCCTCCTGACGTTTTTTCGTTAACTCTACTGTTTGGCGGCGGCGTCAAGGCAAGCCGCCCCTAAAATATCTTTCGCTTTGTCGCAGTCCTCTTTAGTTGCAACAAGCGGCGGCGCCATGCGTATGACGCTTGTGCCGATAGCAGTCACAAGCAGCTTCCTGTCGACGCACGAATGCTTGATGTCTGCAGCCCCCGGGAAGTCGAACTCCACTCCGACGAGGAGCCCTGCATGCCTTACATCTTTGACGTGTGGCAGGCTTTCGCATATCTTTGCGAAATAGTCGCCGACTTCGTTCGCGTTTTCAGACAGCTCCCTGTCGATTATCTCCTTGCACGCGGCATAGGAAGCCGCACAGCAGACTGGGTTGCCCGCGTATGTGCTGCCGTGGGCGCCGGCTGTGAACGCTGAGGCTAGCTCCTTCGTCGCGCACAGCGCACCTATCGGCATGCCGCCGCCCATGCCTTTCGCCATGCTGACCGCGTCCGGCTTGATCCCGTAATTCATGTAGTCCATGATTGCGCCTGTGCGGCCCCAGCCTGTCTGGATTTCGTCAAGCAGCAGGAATATCCCCTTTTCGTCGCAAAATTCCCTAAGCCCGGCCATGAACTCCTTTGTAGCTGGGTACACGCCGCCCTCGCCTTGGCACGGTTCGATCATTATCCCTATGGTGTCCTCGGTGCAGGCTGCCTTGAACGCTTCAAGGTTGTTGTACTCTGCATAGGAAAACCCGGGAAGCAGGGGCAAGAACCCGTTGTGCAGCGCAGAACCGGGCTGTCCGGTTGCTGACAGCGCACCGTAGGTCCTGCCGTGGAAGCCCTTTACCGCCGTCACGATATGGTATTTATTCGGGCCGAATTTTTCTGTCCCGTACTTTCGGGCCATTTTAATCATAGCCTCATTTGCTTCCGTGCCGGAACTCTGGAAAAATATCTTGTCCATGCCGACCGTCTCGCATATCAGTTCGGCTAGAACCGCCTGCGGCACAGTGTGCGGGTAATTGAACGTGTGTATGATTTCGGCAGCCTGGCTTTGGATCGCCGCCACGACCTTTTCGTTGCAGGAGCCGACGCCGTTTACAGCAACGCCGCCGTAAAAATCCAGGTAAGCCCCTCCTTCCTCGTCATAGAGGTGCATCCCTTTCGCCTTAACTGCCACGAACGGAAACCTTTCGTAGGTTTCTATCATGTACTTTGCTGTCAGCTCCTTAACTCTTTCGGCGCTGACGTTTACGTCGCTAAGTTGCATAACAATCCTCCTTTGCGCATAAATGATTGATCGACTTAATGATTCCATGATTTTACGAATTAACTATTGAGCAAGAATTGTGCCAAAGAATTAGCTGAAAATGTGTGTGAATTGCCGGCTGTTTTCGCATGAAAATCCATACACATGTACGGAAAACCGTACATGTGTATGGACTGCTTTGATGCAACTAGTCAATGTCTGTTACTTGAAGTGCTTGTCGTAGACGATGCCCATGCATTCGTCAAGGATTTCGATAGATTTCAATATGTGTTCTTCAGTGATGCCGAGCGGCGGCTCGATGCGGATGGTCTTTGCGTTGATCAGGCTTCCGGAAAGGAGGAGCTTCCTGTTGAACGCTTCATATACGACTTCGTATCCCAAATCGCCGTCACAGAATTCCATGGCCAGCATCAGGCCCCTGCCCCTGAAATCAGTCAGGAGCTTCGGGTATTTCTTTAGCAGCACTGCCATGCCGTCTTTGAAGAGCTTCTCGCCCTTCTGTGCTTTCCCGCAGAGGTCCTCGCTCAGTATCACGTTGAACGCGGCAATGCCTGCTGCAGTCGCTATCGGGTTTCCGCCAGTGGTGGTGCTGTGCAGCAGCGGGTCTGGGAACATGCCCCTAAACGCCCTCTCAGTGCAGACTGTCGCAGACAACGGTATGACCGAACCGGAGATCGACTTTCCGAGGCAGAGGATGTCCGGCGCCACTTTGGAATAGTCCGTAGCGAACAGGTAGCCCGTGCGCCCCATGCCTGCCTGCACTTCGTCGGCAACCATCATTATGTCGTATTTGTCGCAAATCTCCCTGATGCCTGGTATAAAATCGTCAGGCGGGACGATGACGCCCGCTTCGCCCTGGATCGGCTCATAGATGATGGCGGCGGGCAGTTCACCCACGTATTCCATTATGTCGATCAGCTTCTTCAGGTAATCCAAATCCCCGTAAGGCGCATGCCTCGTCCCCTGCAGAAGCGGGAGGAACGGCCCCCTGAAGTGCTCTTTCGAGGTCAGGGACAGCGCCCCCATGGTTTTCCCGTGGAAGTCGCCTTTGAACGCCACGTAGTAGTGCCTCCCGGTAGCCAGCGTGGCCATCTTAAGGCCGCACTCCACAGACTCCGTGCCGGAAGATGTGAAGAAGGTGTACTGCAGGTCACCAGGCGTTACGTCCGCAAGGATTCGAGCCAGCAGGCTGCGGTTCGCGTCCACCAGCTCCGCGCTGGAAAGCGGCTGCTTGGCGAGCTGGTTCGTAACAGCCTCCACGATTTTCGGGTGCCTGTGGCCGCAGTTGAAAGCGCCAAACCCGCCTAGGCAGTCGATGTATTCGTCTCCGTTCAGGTCCTCAAAGGTGTCCCCGTGGGATATCCATTCCATCGCCATGTCGTCGGCGCCGGCGGCTTTCCTGTACTCCAGGAAGCCAGGGTTGATGTGGTTGTCAAAATTGTGCCTTGTTTCCGCTATAAAATGTTTCTTTTCTCCGTCGTCCATTGATTTTTTAGCAAACGTACCAATTGCGTACTCAGTGTATTTGAGCACTTCCTCAAAACTTTTTCTTGGCATTTTTTCCCTCCATTTCATAACCGAGGCTGCCGCTTCGAGGCGGCGGCCTCAAATGCAAATTTAATAAAGGCACATACTCCCAATACGCCTTTATATTTATTTGTGAAACCATTTTAAATCCTATTGTAGATATAAAGTCAAGAACAAATTTTAGATTATTTTAAATATTTTTTTCTCGCGTTATTTTAAGACTTACCTGCCTTTACAGGTATCTGTAGTTTGAAAAGTGCGTTCCTGTCGTAATGTGTGAAAATTGGGAATTCGATCAATATTTCACTGATGCAGTCGCCGATGACTTCATAATCGTTTGCTTTGATGTATTCCATCAGCATTACCAAGCATTCCTCCTCTTTCGGGTACCCGTTGCAGTACGTACACAGGAACACTGCTTCAGGGATCATTTCAATCCCTTCCTTGCCCTCGAAGCTGTCATCGACAAAAAGAACCGCCTCTGTGGCGTAAAGCTCCGTTTTTACGAAGTGCTCCCTGCGCATGATGCTGCCCACGTTGCAGAAATAGCTCTCCGGAAGGTGGTGCAAAATATAGTTCTCCTTAATGGAGCGCAGCACCTTTTCATAATACTCCATGCCGTAGCTGTAGAGGTTTGTCTTCGTGTCGTGTACGAAAATCCTCCGCGCCTTCTGGTACTCCTGCACAATTGTCTCCTCCTGGGGCAGCGCATTGTACCGCCTGAAGTTTTCAAGCGCCCTCTCTATGGCCTTTTGCGTGTACGCGAGCTCCTGCATCTGGCTCTCGATGTCGCTTTTGTGCTCCTCCAGCGTCTTCTGTAGCTTATCGACCTTCCCTTCTTTGAAACATTCCTTGATTTCCGTCAAGCTAATGCCCAGCGCCTTCAGGTACATTATCATGTCGAGCTGTGCGCACTGCTTGATGTTGTAGTACCGGTATCCTGTTTCTGCGTTGATTTCACAAGGTTCAAGCAATTTGATCCTGTCGTACAGGCGCAGCGTCTGCTCGGTGACGCCGTTGATCCGCGCCATTTTCCCAATAGTCAGATGGTCGTCCATTGTCGGCCTCCTCGTTGAACTAAGAACATTATACCACGAATAAAGTTTTTTTGCTTTTTTTTTACAAATTTTACAGAATGGTATTGCAAAAATATTTTTAATGGTTATAATAATGGTACGCGCATACTCCCAATCTACGCCTTACATTTGTATTAAACAACCAAAAAGGAGGTTATTTATTATGGATGTAGGCTTTTGGTCGGTTATACCGCCACTTCTTACTATCGCCTTGGCTATCATAACCAAAGAAGTCCTTATGTCGTTGTTCATCGGTGTCTACACGGGCTGCCTCATCATGTCCGACTGGAACCCTCTGGCTGCAATGGAAGAGATGGTCGGAATCATAATTGACTGCCTGACCGACCCCGAGGGCGTCCAAGTAATCATAATTTGCGTCATGCTCGGCGGGCTCATCGGCCTGCTTGTCCGCTCCGGCGGCGCTGCGGCGTTTGGCGAGCTTCTTGGGAGGAAGATCAAAACCCGCAAAGGGGCGCAGGGGGTCACATGGCTCATTGGAATCCTCATCTTTTTTGACGACTACTTCAACGCCCTGACAAACGGCTCGGTCATGAGGCCAATTTCAGACAAGTACATGGTTTCACGGGAAAAGCTTTCCTACATTGTGGACTCAACCTCTGTAGGGATATGCCTTGTGGTCCCGCTTTCAAGCTGGGTCGCTTTCATATGTTCGCTGATTTCGGACGCTTTCGGAAAAGCGGGCATCGAAGGGGATTCGTTCTCCTACTTCATCCAATGCATACCGTTCAATTATTACGCGTGGCTTTCGCTCCTGATGGTCATCGTGGTCGTCTACCTCGGGCTTGATTTTGGCCCCATGGCCAAAGCCGAGAAGAGGACCATGGAAACAGGCGTGCTCTGCGACAAGACTTTCAGCGGTGGCGAGGCAGACGAGGACGATTTTTCCTCCATCGATCCACAGCCCGGAAAAGCTGTGGATTTGCTGGCGCCAATCCTGCTGCTCATCGTGCTTGCCCTGACCTTCATGCTCTACACTGGAGGGTTCTTTGAATCATTCAGTGTGCTGGAAGCCGTTAACGATATGAACGGGATGCTGGCGCTCACCTACGCAATCAGCTTGGCTGTCGTGTTTGCCATTATCTTTTACGCTGTTAAGGGGCTGTCGAAAATAACGGATTCCCTTGCTTCATTCATCGTCGGCACCAAATCCATGCTGTTTGTAGTCATACTCTTGACCTTTGCGTGGAGCATCGGCAGCGTCAGCGACGAACTGGGTACTGCTGAATACTTGGTCGACATAATGGTCGGCAGCATACCCGGCTCCGTTTTGCCGCTGTTAATTTTTGCAATTTCCTGCATCATGACCTTTGCAACCGGCGCATCATGGGGCACCTACGCCATCATGATCCCGCTGGCAGTGCCCCTTGCGGTGGCAATGGACGCAAACGTGTTCGCATGCATCACCGCAGTGCTCGGCGGCGGGGGCTTCGGCAACCACTGTTCGCCGCTGGCTGACACCGCCATCTTGTCGTCTGCTTCGTCCAACATCAGGCACACCGACCACATCAAGACGCAGATCCCCTATTCCGTGACCTGTGCGACAGTCGCCTGCTTCGGATTTATAGTGTCGGGGATATTGGGGCCGGGCAGTTCGCCGCTGATCCCAATAGTCGTGGTGGCAGTCGCCTTTATGGCAGCCCTGTTTGTCCTCAACAGGCTGTTTGGGGCAAACCGCTACTCCATAAGCCATATAGAGGCCGAATCAAGCGGAGACGGCGATTCACAATAAGCGTTTGCTCAGTTTCATTGATACAAAACAGCGCAGGCCGGGTCAAAGCATTTTGACCCGGCCTGCGCTGTTTTTGACGCAGCGAATTACCCGAACACACCGCGGGTCCAATCCCCTTTGAGGTTCCTTTTGAAAATGTCCATCAAAAGCGGCGTCTCATCTATGAAGTACGAGCGGGCTATGTTGCCCTCCTCGTCCCAGTCGCACCCGTCCCACCATATGGCGACCTTGATCCTGTCGTACATGTCTATGTCGTCAAACATGTTTATGACCCACTGTTCCTTGTTGCCGCCCATGCTGGCGCATGAAAACTCGGTTATCATCAGCGGCTGCCCGAAGTCCGCGCAGTACCTGTAGTACATATCGTTGTACAGTTCGTAAAACTCTTTCCACCTCTCGCCGACGCTGCTGTAGTAGGTGCCCGTGTTGTACGCCGTCATGCCGACTACGTCCACGTACTCGTCGCCGGGATAGTACATCAGCTCGTTGTTCCACTTAAAATTTGGGTAGGACACGCTGTTTGGGTTCCACACCCATATGGTGTTCTTGTTCGCTCCCGCTTTTTCGAAAAAACCGTAAACGTACTTGTAGAATTCCGTAAACACCACTGTGTCTTTCGAAGTGTTGAACGCCGAGTACGGGCACCAGTCCCCGTTCATCTCGTTGCAGAGCCGAAACAGCACTGGGTGGCCGAAATCAGCTATGACTTTTGCGTAGTCCTGCAAAAATTCGTCGTAATAGCCGTTCAGTATCCTGTACACCTGGTTGCCGTACCCCGAATCGACAGTCTGGAGCGTCAGCTCCAGCGCTTTCCCGTTGCTGTAGGCGGTCTGGAGCCTCTGCATCAGGTTCGGATGCTTGTACGTGTTTTGAAACTCGCTGTAGTTTAAGATTATCGGGAACTCGTAGTCGAACTGCTCCTCGTACTCTTTCAGCTTGTTGTATTCAAATAAAGCGGTGCCCGGTTCGAATATCCCCCACGTCAAGTCTACGTCGTTACCGAAATGTTCACCGTAAAACGCCCTGGTTTCGTCGTTCCACCTGCGGCCGGGGACGTTCACAGGGTTTGAGCGCCTCGTGTAGGCAGGCATCGCTAAAGGCATCGTCCAAAAATTTTCTGCCAAGTACGAATACCCACCGATGTCGTATGACGGCGCGTTCGTCTTGAGGAAAATCGTGTACACGTAGCTGCCCGATCCTATCTCAAGGCACACGTAGTAGTTCTTGTCGTTCTTTATGCCCGAAAGCTTGCCCCGCGACCATGATGTGACATGCACGTTGTGGCTGCCGATGGTTTGCTGGCCGTCAAAATCGAGGTAGTGGTCCATCCAGTTGCCAAGAAACCTGTTTGAATAGCTTACATAGGCAGACATCCCGACCGAGCTTACGTTCTGCTTGTAAATTTCTATCCGCTTTTCTTCGTTTTCGAGGACTGTGCATACCGAAGAGTAAGACATGTCGACGCTCATGCCCTTGTCCACCTGCATGGTGTACCCGTCTACGTAATTCGTGAACTGGTCGTACCTGCCTGCGTTGACGAGCCTGTAAAGCCCCTCGGGCTCCTCCGCGTACGCAGAGGAAGCTGCAGCCCCCCATGCCGCAACAAACAAAACCGCCAATGCCCATACTGCCTTTTTCATCTGATAGCCTCCTTAACTTGTTTTTTATTTGCGCTCCTAATTCTCTATCCCCACCCTGGCGCCCACGCCTTGGGTGTAGTAATGCTTGATTTCCCGCATCTCCGTCACCAGGTCGGCCCTGTCCATTATTTCCTGCGGAGCGTACCGCCCAGTCAGGACCACTTCCGTGCAGCCCTGCCTGATGTCCAGCGACGAAAGCACTTCTTCGGCCGAAACCAGCCCAAAGTACAGAGCCGTGTTTATTTCATCAAATATGACCACGTCGCAGCTGCCAGCGGCAAGCACGTTTTTCATCCTTTCGAGGCCAGCTTTTGCGTTTGCCTTGTCTTCGCTTGTGGGTTTGCCGGAAATGAACGTTGGGCTTCCAAACTGCTCTATTTCAAAACCCGGCAGGTACTCTGCCGCCTTAAGTTCGCTGTAGTCCTGCCCCTTCATGAACTGCCCCATGAAAACCTTGTTCCCTGCGCACACCGCCCTCAGCGCCATGCCCAAGGCTGCTGTGGTTTTCCCTTTGCCGTTTCCCGTATAGACCTGTATGTACCCTTTTTCCAACATTTACTCTCTCCTCGAAAACTTCCTGACGATTTCTTCAGCCGCATTGATCCCGTCGACTGCGGCAGACATGATGCCTCCGGAGTATCCGGCGCCTTCGCCGCAAGGGTACACGCCCGCAATGTTGCATTGAAAGTCCTTGTTCCTCATTATTCTAACAGGCGAGCTGCTCCTGCTCTCTACAGCATAAACGACTGCGCCTTGATTGTCAAAGCCTTTTAGCTTGTTCGCGAAAACTGGCATAGCTTCCCTGATGCCGGAAACTGCGAAGCCCGGAAGCGAATTTATCACTGGCTGCGCCGTTTTAGCGCCATTCGCGAACTCCCCCCAAGTTGTCGGCAGCGGCTGGTACCTTCCGCCCGCCATCCAATACGCCGCGCTTTCGTACTTCTCTTGGAAAGCAATGCCTGAAAGCGGGTCACTCGAATCGTAGTCGGAAACCCTCACATCGACCAGCACAGCGCTGTTCGCGCGTTCCCCGTCCCTTGCCCTGTTGCTCATCCCGTTTGTCGCAAGGAACCCCTTCTGCGACGAAGCAGCTATCACCTCTCCCCCCGGGCACATGCAGAACGTATACACGCCCCTGCCGTTCCTGCACCGGTGCGCCAGCTTGTACTCCGCAGGCGGGAGGCGCTTGTCCGCGTTTTTTCCGTATTGCGCTTCGTTGATGGCTTCTTGAAGGTGCTCTATCCTGATCCCGATCGAAAACGGCTTTTGCTCCATCAGCACGCCATCTTTGCCCAGCGCCCTGATGGTGTCCCTTGCGCTGTGCCCCACCGCCAGTATCAGAGTCTGGGTCTTGATCTCAAAATCGCCCGCCGGGCTGCTAGCCTTCACGGCTTCCAGCCTGCCCTCGCTTGAAACGATGCCCTCCAGGCGCGTCTGAAACATCAGCTCCCCACCGTTTTCAACGATTTTCTTCCTGATGTTTTTTACGACGCCCCGGAGGACGTCTGTGCCTACGTGGGGGTGCTGCTTGTACAGTATGTCGTCGCCCGCACCGGCAAGGACCAGTTCCCTGAGCACTTTGCCGACTCTTGCGTCTTTGATGCCGGTTGTGAGTTTGCCGTCAGAAAAAGCGCCAGCGCCGCCCTCGCCGAACTGGACGTTCGACTCCTCGTCTAGGATCCCGTCCTTCCAGAACCGCTCCACGTCTTTCACCCTTTCGTCAACCTGCTTCCCTCTTTCCAAAACAACCGGGGCGTACCCAAGCTCGGACAATACTAGCGCCGCAAACATCCCACAAGGCCCGAAGCCTGCGATTACAGGCCTGCCCTTCATCAGCCCCGTTCCGGGCGTAGGAGGGGTGTACGACGAGTTTGGTGCCTTCTTCAGGTTTGGAAACTCGGCATCCGTATCGAAATCCACCGTGTAGACGTACAATATGTCCCCTTTGTCCCTCGCGTCAACTGATTCTTTCGCTATTCTGTACGACTTTATTTCGGCTTTTGTTTTCAGCTTCTCTTTTATCTTTTCCGGTATGCTCCCTTTGTCTTCCCCCAGCCTAAGTTTTATTTCGTTGATTCTGTACATCACTTGCCATGGCCCTCCCTGCCTTTATTCCTGTATCCCATGCGTTGTGCAAATTGTACCCGCCGCAGGGCCCGTCGTAGTCGATGACCTCCCCGGCGAGATACAAGCCTTTCGCTGTCTTTGATTCCATCGTGCCCATGTTTATTTCACTGGTAGGTATGCCTCCTGACGTACACTGGGCAAATTTCCACCCTTTGACGCCAGCAACAGTGAACCTTAAATTTTTCAGGCTACCCGCGATGCTTTCTATCTGCCCTTCGCTTGCCTCGCAAGCCACGCTGCTTATCCCGGCCTTTTCGAGGATGTACTCAGCCAGCCTGCCCGGCACAAGCGAGACGAGCATGCCGCTTGGAGGCAAGCCTAGACCGTCCATCCTGGACTTCAGCTCAAGCACAGTGTCGTCCGTGCTGGCTTCGGGCATAAAGTCGGCAGCCAGTTCGTAATCGGAAAAAACGCACCCAGACAAGCTAACATGCCTGCTCAGGTTGAATGTGCAAATGCCAGAAAGCCCGTATTCGGTAAACTGCACCTCGCCTCTTTCGGTTTTCAGTACCTCGCCTTTTTTTAGCAGCGACACGGCAGCTTTTGCCCTTACGCCTTTTAGTTTCCCGAAGTCGCCCGCGCATTCCACCGGCGCCAGCGCCGGCGCCAGCTTCGTCACCGTGTGCCCCAAGCCTCTAGCCAGCCTGTAACCATCGCCGCTGCACCCGAACTGGGGTCCTGCTTTGCCCCCTGTGGCTATCAGGGCTTTGCCTGCTGTGATCTCCCTTTGCCCTCCGCTTACGGTAAAGCCGCCCCTGCTGCTTGCGGTAATGCTCTCCGCAGCAAAATCCGAAACGATTTCCACGCCATGGGAACTCAAAAAAGACTCGAACGCCGAAAGGACGTCTTCTGCC
>WRJV01000336.1 GCA_009778415.1 Clostridiales bacterium
ATGTTCTTCTGAAGTATTTCTGCTTTTCGGGCGTCGATGTCCCAGCACGCCTCGTCCACCGCCCCGAAAAACCTGCGCCACCTGTCCCGCGAAGCGCTCTGCGCCCTGTTTGCCCCCTCTTCGCTGCCGTCTGCAAACCCTTTGTCGTACCCCTTCTCATAGCCCTCTTTGTTGGCTGCGGCAAAAATCTCCGAGGCCTTTAGCTCTGCCTCTGCCAGTGCAGCATCGGCCTTTTCCCGCGCTTCTGCGGTTATGCTTTCAGCCTCCTTCTCAGCCTTCTCGACCAGCAGTGCGGCAAATGACGCTTCCGCGCTTTCTTTGCTTCCGCCATCCCCCTCTTCGCCTGCCAGCTCCTCTTGGCTTTCGGCATCTTCCCATGCTTCAGGCGTTTCGGCTTCTTCCTCTGCTTCAGGCGCCGCGTAATTGGCCGCAAGGTCTTCGTCGGTGAAGATTATGTATGGCGCCTCGGTTGAGACCAGTTCGCGCTCGTCCTCAGCAAAGTCGTGGTATCTGAATATGTTGCTGCCAGAATAATCACGCAATGATCTCATCCTGCCCACCCTTCGCAATCACAAGCTCGCCTTCTTCTTCCAGGCGCCTGATCACGGCAACTATGCGCTGCTGCGCCTCTTCCACATCCCTTACGCGGACGTTGTACGTGTATTCCAAGTCGGACTTGATGGTTTCCGCCATACGTGTCGACATGTTTGCGAATATGAGGTCCATGACCTCCTTGTTCGCCCCTTTGAGGGCGTATACCAAGTCGTGGGCATCGACTTGGGTGAGGATTTTCTGGATGCCCCTGTTGTCAATGATGGTGATGTCTTCAAACACGAACATCTTCTTCCTGATTTCGTCAGCCAGCTTCGCGTCTTTTTTGCTGAGCTCGTCGAATATAAACTTCTCGTTGCTCCTGTCCATGTTGTTCAATACGTCGGCAATGTAGTCGATGCCGCCGATTTGCGCGAAATCCATGGAGAGGACCGAGGCGAACCTTTTCTCCAGCACGTTCTCGACTATTTTTATCGTCTCAGGCGACGTGCTGTCCATCTTTGCGATGCATTCGACCACTTGAATCCGCTTGCTCTTGGGCAGTTCCTGTATTACAGCCGACGCTTGGTCCGCCCTGGCGTAGGACAGTATCAGTGCCAGCGTCTGTGGCCTTTCGTGCTGGATTACGGCAAACAAGTTCTTGCTGTCGGTCTTCCGGATGAACTCAAAGGACCGGACCTTGAGCGACTTTGTCACCCTCTCAAGAAGCGATGTGGCCATCTGCAGGCCGAAAGCCTTTTCCAAGACAGTCTTGGCGTATTCAAGCCCACCGTCGGTTATGACCTTTTGGGTCAGGCAAAGCTTGTAGAAGTCGTCCAAAGCGCTTTCGGTCACCTCGGGGGGGATGTTTTCCATCTTGGCGACTTCAAGCGTCAGCGCCTCCAGTTCGTCTTCGCTCAGAAATTTGTACAGTTTCGACGCTGTTTCAGTCCCCAGGGAAATTATGACTGTGGCCGCTTTTTGGCCTAGCGACAATTCACTGCTCACCGCCTGTCCCTCCTTTCAGCCACGTCTTGATCAGCTGCGCCGCTATCTCAGGGTTCAAATCCGCAAATTCGCCGATCTGCGCCTTGAGCTCCATTTCGCGGGTTTTCTTAACCTGGTCAAGCGGTATGTTCAGTATGTCGATCTCCTCGTCGCCATCCCCTGCCGCCGCTGCCGCCGCTGCCGCCGCTGCTGCCGCTGCCTCCATCGCCTGCAGTTCCGCTTCTTCCTTTTTGCGCCTCTTTTTGGCCACTACTTTCCTCCAGATCAAGATGAACAGCACAATGAGGACGAGAAGCACTCCGAGGGCAGCCAGCGCTATCCATTTCATGAGCGGGTTTTCCTCAAAATACTTGGCTATGAAACCGGTTGCCGGCTCTGTAGTGTCTCTGGCAAATGGGTAGTTCACTATGGACACCTTTTGTTCTGATTCGTCCACGCTTATCCCTGCCGCGTTTGCCACCATCTGCCTGAGGTCATCCTTTTGTGTCCGTGTGAGCCTTTCTTCGTCTACGGCAACGCCTACGGACAAGTCCAAGATGTCGCCACCGTCATCTTGAACCTGCTCCTTCAATTGGCTGACTAGGTAATCGAACGCTTTTTCGTCAGTATAGTAGATGTCCGACCCGTCAGACGTGATGTTCGGGTAGATCGGGATTTGCGCGTTCGTATCAGTCCCCGGTACGCCGCCGATGGCGCCCCCCGGGCCTACCGCTTCGATAAGCGTCTCCTCGTGCTGTGTCACCCCTCGGGTTTCGCCTTCAAGCGGTGTGTATTCAATGATTTCCCTCAGCTTCTTCTTTACGTCAACGCTGCAGCTGACGGACACCCTTACCTTGTCAGGCCCGAACATCGCCTCCATCAGGTATTCCACCTTGGACCGGACGCTCTGCTCTATCTCGCTTTCAAGAGCCATTTTGAGCCTCATCGCGCCCGACTCCTCGACTCTCGGGCCGTCGGTGACGTCGTTGCCGTTTCCGTCTATGACCGCAACGTTTTCGGGCAGCATGCCCGGAATGGCATGGGCAACCAGCCGCTGGATGCCTTTCACCTGATCCGTGGAGGGGGAGCCCCCCGACTTCATGAACGTGGTTACGCTGGCAACCGGCTCTTTTTTGTCTTTCTCAAGGACGTATTTGTTTTCATTGCCGGTAGATATTATGACCACGGCGTCTTCGACGCCTTCAAAGTGCCGTATGGTTCCCGCAATACGGTCCTGCAGGTCGTACAGCTTGAACGTTTCCTTCTCAAAGTCCGTCGACATCATGCCGACGTTGTCTTTGAAAACATCGTAAGTCATCCCCTGTTTAGGGTACCCCAGAAGCACAAGCTGCGCCCTGAGCGCGTCCTCCTGGCTGGACGGGACCGATATAGTCCCTTTGCTGTACGTCGCGTTCACGCCCATGTCTTGGAGTTTTCCGATTATTTCAGCCGCTTCAGTCTGCGATAGGTTGACCAATAAAGGCGTTGAACTGTTGTTTGCGTTCAATATCAACGCCCCTACCAATGCAATCACCAAAATGGCTGCAATGCACGCTATCAGAAGGATCCTATTGCGTTTACTCAGCTTGTTGTTTGTTTCTTTCACCTTTGCCAGTAGTTGTTCTAGTTTGTCGCGCAAAGTCTTTCCCTCACTGTTTCAAGTAACATCAAGATTTAAGCTTTATCGGCTGCGCTTTAAAGGTTGATGCGCATGATTTCAGAGTATGCCTCCATCGCGCGGTTCCGAAGCTCTATCACGAGCCTCTCCGCAAGATAAGCTTTCGTGGCGTCGATCCCAAGCGTGTGCAGGTCGTCGATGTCACCCAGCGCCAAAAGAGCGGTGTCGTTGTTTGAAATGATTTCCGTTTCTTTCATGTTTTGAACAGCCGTGCTGAATATCTCCTTAAAAGGCAGTTCCCTCGCCCCTGCCAGCGGGCTTGCCTGCTCGGGTTTGAACCCGGAAAGCTCGCCTAGCGGCGCCATCGGTGTAATGAACATCTTACCTTCCAACCTCCAAAGCTTTACTTGCCATCAGCTTAATGGCGTTAACTGCCGTGACGTTCGCTTCGTACGAACGGCTTGCGGACATAGCGTCCACGACTTCCTTGACTAGTTCTACGTTTGGCATCTGGACATACCCGTACTCGTCAGCGTCGGGGTGCGTCGGGTCGTAGATCGTCTTAAACGGCATATCGTCTTCAAAAATGTTGGAAACGACTACGCCTGCGTCACCTTTGCCCGTCTGCGGGGCGAGCCTGTGCCGAAGATAGATGTGGTTGACGTGGCGCTCGCTTTCGCGCATGACCGCGTTTCCAAGCGCCGACTTGAAGCTCCGCTCGCCGACGGCTTGGAATTGCACAACCTTTCTTTTGTATGGGCCTCCCTTTTCAGTTCTCGTGGTGTCGATATTGGATATGTTCTCCGAAATGGCGTCAAGCCTCATCCGCTGCGCGGTTAAGGCCGACCCGCTTATATTCAGGGCTCTAAGAAATGACATGCATGTCTTCCTCCCCTCGTTTCGAGTTTTCGACATATAATGAAGATTCTTATAGATAAATAATACATATTATATCACTAGCCGTTGAAAATTGCCACAAAAAAAAATTAAAAAGTAAAAATGATAAAATTAATTTTCACTAATTGTTCCGATAGTCATTGAAATTTGATACTTTATTCTAACGCACATGGCAATAAAAATGGTGGGGACAATGGGATTCGAACCTATGACCTCTTGCTTGTCGAGCAAGCGCTCTAACCAACTGAGCTATGCCCCCAACTCTGGTTTCCTATAATAGCTTACGCTAAAACGCGCCGCTAGTCAATACTTTATTTTCCTTTATTTTCATCATTTCCTTGCTATATTTTTCAAATATGCTATAATATGATTCAGGTGTTCTGCAAAACTGTATTTCTTTTAGGAGGTAGGTCTATGTCTTCTACGAATGCAACTCAAACCGACATTCTGTTGGAATCCGGAACCAATGAATTTGAAATTATGGAATTTACCATCGCGGGCAACCTGTTCGGGATAAACGTGGCGAAGGTCCGCGAGATCATGATGGCGTGCCCGGTCACCCCGATGCAGAAGTCCCACCCCGACATTGAGGGGATTTTTAAGCCCAGGACAGAGGTAATAACGGTTGTCGATTTGGCAAGGCACCTCAAACTGCCCCCCTCGGAGGAAGGGAACAAGGACATCTTCGTGATAACGAACTTCAACAACTTGATGTTCGCTTTCCACGTCCATGCCGTTGTGGGGATCGACCGCATATCGTGGACTAAAATCCAAAAGCCGGACACCATCATCTACGGTGGCGAAGAAGGCGTGGCAACCGGCATCGCTGAATACGACAACCGGCTGATAACGATTTTGGATTTTGAGAAGATCATTGCCGAAATAAGCCCGCAGACCAGCATTCAGGCTTCAGACCTGGACAAGCTCGGCGACAGGCAACGGAGCGACAAGCCGATTTTTGTGGTCGAGGATTCGAACCTCCTCTCCAAGCTGATCATTAATTCGCTGCAAAAAGCCGGGTACGTCAACACGCTGAAATTCGACAACGGCCAAGAAGCTTGGGATTTCTTGACCGACCTGAAGACGAAAGGCCACTCCATCGAAAGCTCGGTCTCGTGCATCGTCTCAGACATTGAGATGCCCCTGATGGACGGCCACCACCTCACCAAGCTCATTAAAGACGACCTGATGCTCAAAGGCATTCCGGTCATCCTGTTTTCTTCGCTGATAAATGAGGAAATGAAGAAAAAAGGCCTTGAAGTCGGCGCCAACGCGCAGATTTCAAAGCCCGAAATCGTAAAGCTTGTTTCACTTATCGACAGCTTGACAGTTTAACCTGCCCCTATTCGAATACAATTTCCGTCCCGGTCTTGCCCGCTATGGCGTCCACTGCCTTCCCAAGGGAGCTTATGACTGCTTTTTTTGTCGGGTTCGCCTTGACGAATTTCATCGCGGCCTGCACTTTGGGCAGCATGCTGCCGGGTGCGAACTGGTTTTCGCCAATGTACCTTTCGCATTCGGCGCAGGTGATCTTTGACAGGTTCTTTTGGTCGGGTTTGTTGAAGTTAATTGCAACCTTCTCGACTTCAGTCAGTATGACGAGCATGTCTGCGCCGATGCTCTCGGCAAGCAGCTCGGCTGCAAAATCCTTGTCAATTACGGCTGCAGTCCCTTCCAGGCTTCCGTCATCCCTCTTTATGACCGGGATGCCCCCGCCTCCGCATGTTATGACTATCGTCGTGTCCCAGAGTTTCTTGACTGAATCGAGCTCCACTATTTCCTTCGGTATGGGGGACGCTACCACCCTCCGAAAGCCCCTGCCCGCGTCTTCCTTCATCACGTACCCGCTTTTAGCCTCAAGCTCCCTCGCCTCTTCTTCGGAATAGAACGCGCCGATGGGCTTCGTGGGGTTTTGGAACCCTGGGTCGTTTTCGTCGACTACAACCTGCGTTGCAACAGTGACAACGGGAATGTCCAGCCCCTTCTTCTTTAAAGAGTATCTGAGGCTCTGCTGCAAGTGGTAGCCAATATAGCCTTGCGACATTGCCCCGCAAACGTCAAACGGCATCGCAGGTGTCACGTCCTTGGCCGTTTCGGAAGCGAGCAAAATCCTTCCAACTTGCGGCCCGTTCCCGTGGACGATAGCCAATTCATATCCTTCCTTGCTTATCTGGGCGATAAAATCGCAAGTGGATTTCACTACTTCCAGCTGGGCCTCGGCTGTCGCCGGGCCGCTTCCCGATTGAAGGGCGTTCCCTCCAAGCGCTATAACCAGCTTTTCCATCGTTCGCCACCTCCCTCAAAATTTATATGTCGTCCCTGTTTACAGGACAGCTCATGCATCTTGGGCCGCCCCTCCCCCTTGAAAGTTCCGAGCTGGGTATGGTCAGGACTTTTACGCCCCGTTTGGTGAGCAAGTCGTTCGTAACGTAGTTGCGCTCATACGTGACAACTACCCCCGGCGCAATCGCAAGTGTGTTCGACCCGTCGTTCCACTGCTCCCTCTGCGCAGCCATCCTGTCGTCACCTCCGCACCTTATCAGCTCGATGGCTGTCATCTTCAGCTCCGAACTCAGTATGTTGACCAGCTCCTCCTGCCTGCTCTGGAACCTGGCTTTGCCGTTTTTGTCCAGCGTTATTTCGAATATCTGGAGCGGCCCTTCTATTTCGGGGTGGATCGTGAATTTGTCGTAGTCCACCATGGTGAACACTGTGTCAAGGTGCATGAAAGCCCTGCATTTGGGTATGTCGAAGACAAGCACCTTCCTGAATTCCGAGTTGCCCAAGATGTTCTCCGCGAACCTCTCGATTCCTGCTGCCGTAGTCCTCTGCGACAAGCCGATTGCGACAACGTCCTTTGAAAGCACCAGCACGTCGCCGCCTTCAATGGAGTACTCCTGGTCGTAGTCGTACCACATCTGCGAGCCTTCCGGCGCGAAATCCTTGTTGTAGGCGAACATGTAATGGAGCAGCAGGGCCTCCCGCCGCCTTGCTTTTGTGCTCATGTGGTGGACGTTCATCCCGTTCCCTACGCAAGCGCCCGGGTCCCTTGTGAAATAGAGGTTTGGCATGGGGTCTGTGTAGTACGGATAGGCGCGGGATATGTAGTCCGCCAGGGAATTGGGGTCTGGGCACCCCACCTCTTCCTTTTTCACGCCGGAAATCACGGTTTCAACCATGTCCCGTATGTCCATCCTGTCAAGGTAGCCCTTGATGGCTTCCTTGACGCGGGGCGAGCCTATTTCGCTTTCGTCAATGAACCGCGACGTGAACTCGCTCCTTACAGCCGAGTCTTTCAGGGCCTTTGCGGTTTCGTCGATGTAATAGACGACCTCGACCCCGTTGCTCGTCAAAAGCTCCGCGAATTTGTCGTATTCCTGCCTAGCTATCTTCAAATACGGTATGTCGTCAAACAGCAGCCTCTCAAAGTTGTCCGGCACAAGGGCCTCGATCTCATTGCCTATCTTGTGAAGCAACACTTTGTTCAATTTTCCTATTTCCGAAAAATTATGGATTCCTTTCATTATCCCGTACACTCCTCCTGTGATCGATCATGCAATAGTTGCGACTATAACTGCTTTTATGGTGTGCATCCTGTTCTCCGCTTCGTCAAACACCTTTGAATGCCTGCTCCTGAACACCTCGTCCGTCACTTCCCTGATGTCGTGCCCCAGCTCCATCTGGGTTTTCGCCATTGTGGTCTCAAAATCATGGAACGACGGCAAGCAGTGCAGGAAGACTACATCGCTGTTTCCGGTGGCTTTTATCAAGTCCATAGTAACCTTGTACGGAGTCAAGAGCTTGACCCTCTCGGGGATTTGGGCTTCTTCGCCCATGGAAGCCCACACGTCCGTGTAGAGCACGTCCGCGCCTTTCAGGCACTCGGCCCCGCTGCTGGTTTCAATTACGGCGCCCGTTTCCTCTGCCACTGCCCTGACTTTTGCCAGCACACCGCCGTCGATTCCCTTTATCAGCTCGTCCGGGCCGTATGCCACGTAATGCATGCCCATCTTGGCGCACCCGTACATCCATGCGTAGCTCATGTTGTTCCTTACGTCGCCGCAGAAGACCACTTTCACCTTGTTGAGCGGTTTTGCCACGTGCTCTTCTATCGTAAGCAGGTCGGCAAGTATCTGCGTGGGGTGGTCCACGTCCGTCAGCCCGTTCCATACAGGCACGCCGGAGAATTTCGCCAAGTCCTCGACGACGCTCTGGGCAAACCCCCTGTACTCTATACCGTCGTAAAACCTTCCCAGCACCTTGGCCGTGTCCTCAAGGGATTCTTTCTTTCCCATCTGCGAGCTTCCAGAGTCGAGGAACGTGACATGCCCCCCCTCTTCAAGGCAGGCGACCTCAAAGGCGCACCTGGTCCTCGTAGATGATTTTTCAAACAAAAGCACAACATTCTTTCCCTGTAAAAGATAATTGAAAATCCCGGCTCTTTTTTTTGCCTTCAGATCATGGGAAAGATCCAGCAGATACCTGATTTCTTCCGGAGTGAAATCCATCAGCGTCAAAAAACTTCTACCCTTCAAATTAACTGCCATTTTTCCGTCTCCTTTACATGTTTTATTTATTTAAAAGCATATCACTTTGATGTTTTTTCAATTTGCCCATGAAATTGATAGTAACATGTTTCCAGGCGCCCGTTGTAAAGCTTCCTTCTCCTGTCTGCCGGCCTACCAAAGGCGGAATTTTCAAAATTTTTATCAGATGTAACAACAAAAAACGACCATGTGGGGTCTTTTAGCGCAAGCCCCCTCAATGAACTGTAAATCCTGTCTATGTCTCTTTTTTCGCCAATCCTGCTGCCGTAGGGCGGGTTGATTATTACTATCCCGTTTTTCCTGTCAGCCCTAAGCGCGGATATGTCCATTGCCGAAAAGCAGATGCAGTCGTCGACGCCCGCCTCGATGGCGTTTTCCTGGGCGGCTGATATGGCTTCGCGGGATATGTCTGAAGCGGTTATGCTCAGGGCTGCTTCATGGTCGATGGCCTCGAATGCCTGCTTCCTTTCTTCTTTCCACACGCTTTCGGGAATCACGTCCCAATCCTCGCTGATGAACCTCCGGTTCAGCCCGGGCGCAATGTTTTTGCCGATCAGCGCCGCTTCTATGGGGATGGTCCCCGACCCGCAGCAGGGGTCGAAAAGCGCCCTGCCTTTCTTCCAAAAGGAAAGCTCCACCATTGCGGCAGCCAGCGTCTCCTTTATCGGTGCCCTGACGTCGCGTATCCTGTACCCACGCTTGTGCAGCCCGGCGCCTGTCGTGTCCACTGTAAGCGTGACCCTGTCTTTCAGCATGGTCGCCCTGACCGGGTAGTCTGCGCCTGATTCGGGGAACTGCTCAACGCAGTACGTCTCTTTCAGCTTGTCCACTATTGCTTTTTTTACTATGCTTTGGCACGCGGGCACGCTGTGCAGCTTTGATTTGACGGAGGTTCCCGAAACCGTGAACTTTCCGTCAGCCGGTATCCAATCTTCCCAAGGGAGGGCCTTTGTCTGTTGGTAGAGCTCTTCAAACTCAAGCGCATCGAACTCCCCCATCTTGACGAGCACCCTGTCCGCGCAACGAAGCCACAGGTTTGACCTTACGATCGCCCGCTCGTCGCCGCAATACGTGATTTTAGCGTCCTCGGACTTCAGCACCTTGTACCCAAGGGCTTCAACTTCCCTTTTTACGACGGCTTCCAGGCCAAATGTTGCGGTCGCGATCAATTCCAGTTTCATTATACGTAAGGCTTTCTCTTGTTCATCTGGCTTCTTTCGATCATGTCCATCGAATTAAGCGCCTTGCCAGTCCCTGTCGCGACGCATGATTTCGGGTCTTCGGCTATCGTGACCTTTATCCCCGTGCGTTCTTCGATCCTCAGATCCACGCCGTTTAGCAGCGCCCCGCCACCCGTTATGACTATCCCGGAATTGCTTATGTCCGCAGCTAGTTCCGGCGGGGTCCGCTCAAGCACTCCGTGTACGGCTTCGCATATGGTGGTGAGAGGTTCGTCCAGCGCCTCCATTATCTCTTTTGACGTCACCTCGATCGACTTGGGGAGCCCTGTGACCAGGTCCCTTCCCCTGCATTCCATCCTTATCAGCTCCTGCCTGGGGTACGCAGTGCCTATGTTCATTTTGACCTCTTCGGCAGTGCGTTCGCCGATGTAGAGCTTGTGTTCCCTGCGCATGTATTTTACAATGGCTTCGTCAAATTTGTCCCCTGCCACCTTAACCGACGAGTTCGCGACGATCCCGCCCAGCGAAATGACGGCAATGTCTGTAGTGCCACCGCCTATGTCTATGACCATGACCCCGTCGGGCCTTGCAATGTCGATGCCGGCGCCCATTGCTGCGGCAATCGGCTCCTCCATCAGGAAGACGGCCTTGCCGCCCGCCTGCATAGCGGCCTCCCTCACTGCCCTCTTTTCAACTTCGGTTACCCCGCTGGGCACGCAAACCATTATCCTGGGCTTGAAGAACTTGCTGCTCTTGCAGACTTTTCGGATAAAATACTTGAGCATCCGCTCGGTGATGTCATAGTCGGAAATGACCCCGTCACGAAGAGGCCTGACCGCGATGATGTTTGCGGGAGTCCTCCCCAGCATCTGCCTTGCCTCTTCCCCGACAGCCTTGATCTGGTTGTCGTCCTTATTGATTGCCACTACCGACGGCTCGCTTAAAACGACGCCTTTACCTTTTATGTAAACGAGTACATTAGCTGTACCGAGGTCGATTCCCACCTCGTCCGCAAATCCCATACCATGCTCTCCTTTTCTTTCACCAAACAACAAGGCTTGCTCTTATCAGGCCTTAATTATATCTTATTTCCGCTGTTTTTTCAATCGTATTTTTGTCGTCCTCTTAAGGCCGTGAAAATTCAGGCATGAAAGGTTGCACGGAATAATCAGCCAAGGTACGCTTTTTTCACCGCTTCGTCGTTCAGAAGCTCCTTACCGACGCCCTTCATCGTCAAGCGGCCGGTCTCCAGCACGTATGCTGTGTCTGCCGTGTGCAGGGCTATGTTGGCGTTCTGCTCAATGAGCAGGATGGTTACGCCCTGACGGTTTATCTCTTTTATTATCTCGAATATGCCCCTGACGATTATCGGCGCCAGCCCAAGGGAAGGCTCGTCCATCATCATGAGCTTGGGGCGGCTCATCAGCGCGCGCCCGACTGCAAGCATCTGCTGCTCGCCCCCGGACAGAGTGCCCGCCAGCTGCCATGAACGCTCTCGCAAACGCGGAAACAGGTCGTAGACCCACTGGATGTCGTCCTTCAGGTTGTCCTTGCGCAGGTAGGCGCCCATTTTCAGGTTTTCAAGCACGGTCAAATCCGGGAACACTCGGCGGCCCTCCGGCACCATGGTGATGCCCTTGGCGACTATGCTGTGGGAAGGCAGAGCGGTGATCTCTTCGTCCAAAAAGTATATGTGGCCGGCCGCAGGCCTGACAAGCCCCGCGACAGCCCTGAGCGTGGTGGACTTTCCTGCCCCGTTTGCCCCGATCAGCGTGACGATCTCCTTTTCAGGCACTTCGATGGTGATGCCCTTGACAGCCTCTATCCCGCCGTAGTTGACCCGCAGGTCCTCAATCCTCAGCATCTTCAACCACCCCCAAATACGCGTCTATGACCTTCTGGTCGTTTTGGACCTCCGACGGGGTCCCATGGGAAATCTGCTTCCCGAAGTCGAGGACGTAAATCCTGTCGGAAATCTTCATTACCAGGTCCATGTGGTGCTCAATCATGAACACTGTCAGCTTGTACTCTTCCCTGATCTGCCTGATGAAGCTGGTCAGTTCCATCGTCTCCTGCGGGTTCATGCCGGCGGCCGGCTCGTCCAGCAGTATTATGGACGGCTCCGTCGCCAGCGCCCTGGCTATCTCAAGCCGCCTCTGAAGGCCGTAGGGCAGGCTGGAAGCTATGCTGTCCTTGAGGTGGACCAAGTTCTGCTCTTCAAGCAGCGCCATCGCCTCGTCCCTCATGCGCCGTTCCTCTTTGGCGTTTAGCCTGAATGTAGCCGAGAACACGTTTTGCCTGGCCCGCATGTGTTTTGCTATAAGCACGTTCTCGTAGACTGTAAGCGCCTTGAACAGCCGTATGTTCTGAAACGTTCGCGCAATCCCCCTGTAGGTGATCCTGTCCGGGGTATGGCTCACCACGTTGGTGTATTTGCCGTCGTTCTCCCCCTTGTACAGTGCTTTCATCTTGCCCTGCGGGTGGTTTTCAACTATGACTTCCCCGTGAAGGCTGACCCTCCCGTTCGTAGGCTCGTACACGCCGGTAATGCAGTTGAACGCCGTTGTCTTGCCTGCCCCGTTGGGCCCTATCAGCGCCACGATTTCGTCTTTGTTCACTTCCATCGAGAAGTTGTCCAGCGCAACTACCCCGCCGAACTGCATGGTGACGTCTTCTAGCCGCAGTACGTTCTCAGCCATTTGCCTCACCTGCTTTCGGTTTTTGTGTTGTAAGCTTGTCCTTTATCCACTTGACATAATACGGGAGTTCCTTGTCGCCCATGAGCCCTCTGCGGAAGAATAGGATGACCAGCATGATGCCAACTGAGAATATGACTAGGCGGAACCCGTTTCGGAAAATGCCGGGTGCAAATATCCCCAAGAACCTGCCTGAATCGAGGCCCCTCAGCCACCACTCCGACGCAAAAATGAAGAATACTGCTGCTATGCAGCTGCCTGACACGGAACCTATCCCGCCGAGCACCACTATCAATAGTATCTCGAACGTCATGTTTGACTTGAAGTTGTTGGCCTGCACAGTGTTGGCGAACATCGCAAGCATCGCGCCGCCCACGCCTGCAAAGAAGCTGCTGATGCAGAAAGCGATCTGTTTGTGCTTGTAGAGGTTGATCCCCATGGCTTCAGCCGCCACCTCGTCCTCCCGGATTGCTTTGAAAGCCCTCCCATAAGAGGAATTGATCAGCATCACGATGATGCCAATGCAGACAACTGCCAGCAGCACAGCGACGAAAGTGCTTATGTTGATAGCAGCATCGCCCGTCCCGATTTTGAAATCGCTGAGGCGAACGTAGCTTTTCAGCGGGTTGGCAGCGTTTGTCACCGGCCCCAGCATGCGCCACTGGAAGATTGCGCGGATTATCTCGGCAAAGCCCAATGTGGCTATGGCGAGGTAGTCGCTCTTCAGCCTCAACACAGGGAAGCCGATGAGGTAGGCCACACCCGCAGCCACCAGGCCGCCAAGGATAATGGCCAAAAGTACGCCGACGAGCCATCCAACGCTGCCCAAAGCGCCTCCCAGCGTCTCCGGGAGCGAAACATTGACCACTTGGTCGAAATAGTAGTATACGGAATCCCGTCTCTCGCTTTCGATCGTGAAGATTGCGTAGGTGTATGCCCCCATCAGCATAAATCCCGCTTGTCCTAGGGAAAATAAGCCTGTAAACCCGTTGAGCAGGTTCATCGAAACCGCCACCAACGCGTACACCGCACTCTTTTTGGTCACCGTCAGCAGCATCGCCATCGTGTCAGTGGGTTTGATTACCTGTTCAAGGAAAATAACTAAAGCAAACAGGGCTAGCAGAAACACTACTGAGGTTAAATTTTGAATTCTCTTGTTTTCCATCAGCGCACCTCCCTAGACCTTGTCTGCGATCTTCTCGCCCAAAAGCCCGGTGGGCTTGAAGACAAGTATCAGGATCAGCAGAACGAAAGTGAAAGCGTCGGAGAACGTGGCAAGCTCAAGGGGCGACTGCAGCAAGCCCGTGTTGACCAGAATGGTGTCCAGCCCTTTTATTAAGCTCTCGCAGATGCCGATGACAAAACCCCCCAGCACTGCGCCGGGGATGGAGCCTATGCCTCCGAACACGGCTGCCACGAAGGCTTTCATGCCCGGCATGGCGCCGGCGGTGGGTATTACGCCCGGGTAGTTGGTAAAGAACAGCATCGACCCGATGCCGGCCAAAAACGAACCGATGATGAACGTCATCGAAATGACGGAATCGACCTTGATCCCCATCAGCCGGCTTGTCTCAAAGTCTTTGGCCACAGCCCGCATGGCAGTGCCGATCTTGGTGCGCTGGATGAACATAACCAAAATGACAACCAGCGCTATGGTAAGGAACGGCGTTACGACCGTCACCCTTTTGGTCGTTGCCTCAAGAACAGTGATTGAATCGGACAGCCACGGGATAGAAGGGTAGTTCTTGTTCAGCCCGCCTGTTATGTAAAGCGCCAAGTTCTGGAGCGTGTAGCTCACGGCGATTGCCGATACCATGACAGACATGCGCGGTGCGCTGCGCAGCGGCCTGTACGCGACCCTCTCTATGGCAAACCCCAGCAGCACCGTAAGGGCTACAACCAATGGGATTGCTATGTAGAGCGGTATCTGAAATGTTGTCACGGCATAAACCATACACAATGCGCTCACCATAAACACGTCCGCGTGGGCGAAGTTGATCAGCCTCAGTATGCCGTAGACCATGGTGTAACCTATTGCGATGAGGGCGTACTGCCCCCCTACCGATATTCCAGACAACAGGTATGGTAGAGTTGTGTTAAATAAAACCAAGAAATCTCGTCTCCTTGCTATTAATCATTTAAAAAAGGTATAATAATGGCACTGGCGAAGGCCAAGGCCCTCGCCAGACTTGCTGTCATTTATCCTGACGCGGGAAGTTGCTATAGGTTATTAGTTGACGCCCTGCTGCTTGATGAATACCCATTCGCCTGAACTGGTGTCGCATCTTTTCACAAAAGCCACGCTGCGCACTGCGTCGCCGTTGACTGTGTCGAAAGCGATGGCGCCGGACACGCCGTCATAGGTCACTCCGCCTAAAATTGCCAGCACGTCCCCCGGTTTGGTGGAGCCGGCTACCTTCAAGGCTTCCAATGCCAAATAGTATGCGTCGTAGCCCATTGCCGAAACGGCTGCTATCATGTCGTCGCCGCCGTTGTTTGCTTTGGCCGTTGCGTCGCTGTTGATCCAGTTTTTAATCCCTGCGTCGAATGAAGGCGCACCGCCCTCCTGGTAGAACGTCGTCACGAAGATTTCCACATTTTTGCCTTTCGCAGCGTTGAGGATGACGTTTGAGTCCCACGTGTCGCCGGCCAGGATGGGCATGTCGAGCCCCTGCGAAGCGACTTGGTCGATGATCAGCGCCGCCGCTTCTGTTGAAACCGGCGAGAAGAACACGTCAGCCCCGTAAGCCTTTGCGTTTGCTACATAGGTGCTGTAGTCATTGGTGCCCTCGGGGAACATCTCATAGCGGCAGTTGGCTTCTCCGAACGCATCCATGAAGAAGTTGCAGAGCCCGCCTGAATAGTCGTCGCCCAGCTTAGCAAGGCAGTACGCTTTGCTCGCTTTGAATTGATCCTTTGCGAAATTTGCCAAAACGGTCCCCTGGAACGGGTCCAGGAAGCAGATGCGGAAATAGTGGCTGTTGCCCGCTGTCACCGCCGGGTTTGTGCAGGTGACGCCGACTACCGGCATGCCTGCGTCTTTGAAGGTGTCGGATGCGGCGATTGACACGCCGGAGCCGTACGAACCCAGCACTATGGAACAACCTTTGGAAATAAGCGTCTGGGCTGCGGACGGCGCCTTGTCGTTGGCAGACTGGTTGTCGGCATACTCGAGTACAACCTCGTATGTCGTACCGGCAATGTCTACCGTTGGCGTCACTACGTTTGCATATTGCATGCCCAGAATCTCCTGCTTGCCGCCGGCGCCGTTGTCGCCGGACTGTGGCTCGAACACGCCGATCCTGACTATCGGAAGATCGGTGTCACCGTCATCGGCAGCACCTTGGTCGTTGCCGGAATTGCCGCCGCACCCTGCAAACAGCGTCAGCACGAGCATGCAAGCAAATAAAATTGTTAGAAACTTTCTCATATAAACTCCTCCATTATAATATGATAATATAGTAAAACTTAACCAAAACGCCCATGTTCCAAAATGAACGTTTCGGCTGCTATATTATAACAACTTCCAGGAGAAAATGCAACAAGAAAATTCTGAATGAATTTTTTGTTTTTTCAACTGATTTTCATTGGTTGTTTTTCACATGAATTGTATTGTAAAATAGCTTGTGCATGGTGAAACAGGGTTGTGCATCAGTATGCCTGAATTCGTGTTCGCTACGATCTCCATCCCATCTGTCCCAAAATGCATGAGCATCGCCGCCATGATCGTAGGCGAGTCTATGTAACTGCTGTCCAGCTTGGAAATTGCCGAATAGTCTCCGTCTTCCAGATATCTGCGCATCTCCTTGTCTTTTCCCTCTGCCTCAGCCAGCGTCAGGTAGTGGGAGAAATCAATCGACGCTATGACCACCGCCCCGGCGTCGATTTCGGGCGCAAGTGCATCAAGTACGGCAAGAATTCTACCCTCGTCTGTGCCATGGTGAAAAATGACAGGTATCACTTCCGCATCCGGCAAGTACCATGCGATGATCGGAAGCAGCATGCCGACGCTGTGCTCCCTCGCGAAAGGCTCGTCGCTAATTACGGCAAGCCCTTCCCTGCCGAGCCGCTCTACTGCCGCAGCGTCTGCCAAAACCCTTTTGCCGTAGCACATGAAGTCTGACGTTGTCGAGATTATTTCAGGACCAGTGTTGTAATGGTTCGGCGCAAGGATTATGACGGCTGGCGGGTGGCGTTCGGCCAGCCTGCTGACTAGGTTTGCTGAAAGCGCTGCGGCTGCGGCGTGGTGGGGCACCACAATCCCCTTTATCGGATCACCGCCCACACTTGTACCGTCACCGGCCTCGACGAGTCCAAGCGCCGCCCACGTCTCCTCGGACACGCTCTTCAAAAGCTCGTGCTCGCCTAGGAACGGCCTCGCGTCGATGGCTCGCGCCTGCTCAAACGCCACCTTGCCCGCCCGTGCAAGTTCTGCCTCGCCAGCCCGGACCGCAGCCGGCCCGCCCTCGCCGGAGCAAGCCGATAGCACAGCCTGCAAGGCGAGGATGGAAACAAGCGCTTTGATTATAAGGGTTTTTCTGCTGCTCATCTCTTTTTCCGCCCGCTCACTCTATGGTGACTCTCGTTGCCGGCGCGTGGATCATGATGTTGTCGTTGATGCTGTGGCCGAAACGCGGCGCTTCTGCGGTGAAGCTCCCGGTCATGACTGGGTAAGCCGTATATATTAGCTTGCCTTTCAGGCTCCCGTCAGGCTGGAAGTACGAAGGCTTCCACCACGAATAGTAGCCGTAATCCGTTTTGTATATGCTTGCTGTTATTTCCTTGTTTTCATTGCCTCCGGAAGATGCGTAGCAGTCGCTTGAGCTTTCGATTCTGCCGAAGCGCAACCCGGCAGGCAGCATGTCCGTGATTGTGTAGCAGCCGTTTGGAGCGTCTGCGGCCACCCAGAATTCAACCGTTATGCGGACAGGCTTATTCTGCGGGACAGATACTGCGCCTTCGCCGTCCCCGTTTATTTTCCTCTCTATGGAGAGCTGCCCTTCTGCGGCGCTGCCGTCAGGCGGCTGCCCCTCCTTCAGATATGAGGAAAGCACTGTGACGTCCCCTTCGATTCCGCTGAAGCTGATTCTTTCAAGCTGCTGGGGCAGCACTTGCAGCGAATAGACAGCCTCCTTTCTGAGGTCGACAGCCTTCGATTTCCCGTCGAGGGCATACGTGAACTTTGCCTCCCCGTATGGTATCTGCGACAGGTTGTTTTTCGCAATGCCCATTTTCTCCATGAGGTAATAGTCGCCCCTATACGTGTTGTTGTCCATGTAAAGCGCAAGCCCTTCCGCCTCCGGCAGATCAAACACGCTTGCGAGGAGCGCCAGCCTCGCCGTGGCTTTAGTCTGCTCTGCCATGCTGTCTGTGTTGATGACAGCACGCACCTCTTTGCCCAAGTTCTCCGTATAGTTAGCCACGACTTCCTTCGCGATGGCCTTCGAGTTGGCGCCGTCGCCTGCAAAGTAAAGCGCCATCGCCAGGTACAGTTCGTCTTCGCCGCTCAGGCCAGGATTCCCGAGAGTCTTCTGAATTTCAAGGAGCACCGGCGCTTTCAAGGCTGCAAGCCCCCACAGCGCGAGGGCCTTTTCCCTTAACGCGGCGTCCTCCTGCCCAATGCAATTGTAGAAATACGAGGACAGGGCGTCATTGTCGAAATACTCGCTGCCTATGGACGCAGCGAGCGCACTCGTTTCAACGTCAGCTTCAGAGTACGTGAACGAAGACACGCCTCCGTTGCCGTGCTGGTATTTTATGATGTCTTCCCGCACGTTGCGTTCTTCTTCTTCATTGACGGTGCAAGCTTCAATGCCAAAGCTGTCTGCCAGCAGGCCTTTGGCAATTCTGGAAACAAGTTTCTGTTCGAGCCTTACGCCGCTGCGCCACGCTAAATTGTAAAGGCTGTAAAGCGCTTCTGAGTATGCTTTATCGCAAAAGGTAAGGGTTGTGGGGTATGTTTTAGAACCTGCGGGGCCAGTGCCTTCAGCGAGCTTGAACTCTTCGCTGTACTGGTAGCCGGCAAAGCTCTCTATAGTTGAGACCTCCATGTTGACTGCATCTTTAAATGCCCCGTTCTGAGCGCTGAGCTTCACCTTGTGCTTGCCGTCTGCAAGCTTGGGGATCGCGATTTCCTGCCACACGTTTGCCTGCCCGCTGGCCGCGTCGCTGAAGCCCACGGATGGGATTTCGACAGTGTACGACGTCTGGCTTTTCAGAGGGTCTATCCCAAGCCCGGCAGACCGCAGCCCTATCTTCGGCTCGTCGCCCTTAAGGAGCGTCCCAGCCAAGCGGTAGTCCAGGAAAAAATCCAGCGACGCGTCTATGTTGAGGCTGCCGTTCCCCACGTATATGCCCGGCGAATACGCCTGCCACGTCACCCGCCAGGACGTGATGTTGTCCGGCAGCTCAAAGCTGAGCGAGGCTCGCCCTTTGGCATCGGTCTTGATTGTCCTGAAAAATGCCGTGTCCCTGAAATCCTCCCGCTCGCCTCCGCCGTCGCCCATCTCGGCGCCGCCTCCGCCGGATTCGACTGGAATGTGGCTGGCAGTCCCACTGTAGGAATAGTAGTACTTGTTTCCAAATACTGCGTTTCCGATGTCCACGTAGTTTTCCGCCACGGCAAACAGGGCTTCGTCTACGATGCTGACGTTTACGCTCCCGGGAAGCGGCTTCCCGGTATTGTCAGTCATGGAAAGGGACATTTCCACAGTCTCGCCCGGGGCGTAGCGCTTTTTGTCGGTTGTTATGCTCACGTTCGCTGCTTTGTCAGCTGGGTCTATGGACACGTAACGGCATTCGCTTTCAACGTAGTACCTCCCGTCAAAGCAGACTGCCGCCAGGTTGACGTTGGGGATGTCTCTTTCCTCAAACCTCATTTCATATGTGCCGTCTTCGGAAAGCGAGTAGTCGCGGATCGTTTCCTGGCTCCTGAAATACAGGATGTTGCCTTTGCTTGGTTTTGGAATTTGCATTTCCGACTGCCGGAGCGCGAATTTCAGCTCGTCGCCCACGGCGTGGGTGTACTGGCCGCTGTTTGATTCGGTTATGTAAAAGTACCAGTAGAAGCCGTCTCCCCAGTCGAAGCTCTCCCAAAAATCATCCCCGCTTGAAGCTGCCGGGCCCGCAGCAGCCTCTGGTTCATCAGGAATATAGAGAGAGCGCGTAAATGCCCGCCCTGCGTAGTCGTTGCCCGATATGACCAGTTCGTAGGAATTGCCCGTCTCAAGCTCCCCGGTAAAATCGAGGCTACCCAGCACAAGAGACATGTCAAAGCTGTTTTCATGCACTTCGCGCCGTCTGTAGTCGTATGTGTAGTACGTCTGTAGCGTGTATTGGTTGTAATAGGGGCCATTTTCTATTTTGTCGTACTCGATCCTAATCAAATCGGCCTTAAGGTCTGCCGTGCCGGACATGGGCTCCCTGTACTCGCTGCGCCAAATCTGCGCGCCTTTGTTTATTTTGTCCAGGTTTACGTCGAAGCCGTCGAGGTGCAGGCTGAACGAGCTCCCGTGGCGCTTGACCATCCCTTCGATGTCGATGTCTTGGTTGAACACGGTGACGTGGCCGTAAGCGGACACGTCACCCAGCTCCGGCATGACCGCCGACGCAAACATGTACGTGCTGCTTCTCAAATACCTGTCGCCCGACTTGGGCGCCCTGCCCGTGAACAATGTCTCGCCATCCCCGTTCGTCGTTATCTTTTCTATTGTCCCCTCATGGCTGGCATTGACTTCAAGCCCTGCTACGGGTGTGCCTTCAAAATAGCCCGCATGTATGCTCCAAGTTACCTGCTCGCCGGCGAACACAGCCTTTTTGTCGCTTTTCAAGGCGAGCTGGTAGGCCGGCTTCTCGTAAAACGCCACTTCAAAACCGGCGTACCCGAAGGTTTGGCCGTCAATCTCTATCCGGATGGAATACCAGCCCGGGTTCAGCATCGGCAGTTCCCATGAGCCGCTTACGACACCGTCCTCGATTTCGACTTTCTGCCGGATCGCTGTATCCCCCCAGTACGCGCCGCCGCTCAGCGCAAGCTCCGCTTCCGTGAAATTCCTGCCCTTCTCGCCCCTGGGCGCCATGATCCCAAAATAGTTCACTGTGTCCCCCGGGCGGTATATCTGCCGGTCGGTGGATATGTAGTACCAGTAGTCATATGGGTTGATCGCCGGCTCGTCATACCCCGCGTAGTAGTCGTAGCTGTTCATCACCAGCCTGCCGTTCCTGCCGGAAATGCTTATTATCGGGCTCCTCTCCCTGATGCCGTCTATCACAGCAACGCCCATCTCGTCCGTTACAGCCGACTTTTCCGAGCCAACAAGCGAAACGGTGGCGCCGCTGACCGGCTGCCCTGTTACAAGGTCGTTGAGCCAGACAAG